>DATIFR010000130.1:0-10202 GCA_035455145.1 Nitrospira sp. | reverse complement strand
GCAATCGCTAGAACGATCCGGTTTTGTTTCAGCATAGAAGATATGAGACGAGGAAATGCACCGACAACCCTCGGATCCTCAAAAGGGTCTTAACTGATCGGGCGGGTCGAACGCAAGCAGGCACCGAGTTCACGCAACCGTCCATCACCGATGAGATCCTCGATGCGGCAGGCATACTTCCGACTCCAGTTGGGATGGCTCTCGACGGTGCCCGGCATGTTGGTTTGAGAAAGTTCCTCCAAGCCATCTTCCAAATTCGCCAGCACGACCCAGGACGGCGTACGCGCCAAATAGGTATGGATCGCACGGCAGAGGGCCTGCGTCATGGCAGGAACTGTCGCAGGGTCGTCCCCCATCTCGTTCGGCAACAACCCTTCCTGTTGGAGCGCGGACAGGATAAGCCCTTTGTCTCGCTGGCGCTCTTCCCATGCCTGACGGCGAGCCGCATCATCGCAAAACGCGCCCAGGCCGGCACGAACTTGCAAATCCTCGCCCGACCAGAAGCCGTTCAACGTCGGTAGATCGTGCGTCGCCACAACGGCCAATGCCTGCTGAGGATACTCGCTCGGCAATTTAAAGGCTCCATCGTCCCGACGTTCAAAATAAAAGACACGGTACGACAATACCCGCGCCTTCGCCAATTGGTCCCTCACCCAATCCGGCACCGTGCCGAGATCCTCGCCGATCACCAACGTTTTGGATCGAACACTTTCCAGCGCAACGATCGCCAGGAGTTCCTCGAAGGGATACAGCACATAGGTGCCTTCGGACGACGGCTTCCCCTTGGGAATCCAGAACAGCCGACAGAGCGCCATCACATGATCCAACCGGATGGCGCCGCCGAGCCGCAGGTTTTTGCGCAGCAGCTGAATAAACAGTTCATACCCGCTCGCACGCAACGCAATCGGATTGACCGGCGGCAACCCCCAATTCTGACCCTCCGGGGCTAACGCATCCGGAGGTGCACCGCAATCGGCATCGAGAGCCAGCACCGATTGATACATCCAGGCCTCGGCGCCGTTGCGCTCAGCCCCCAACGCCAGATCGTTATAGAGCCCGACCGGCATCCCCACCTGCTCGGCATTGCGACGGACTTCCGTTAATTGCTCCGTCGCGATCCATTGTATGTACTGAAAGAAACGAATCCGTTTGCGATGGCGTTTCCCGTATTCACGAACCGCCGGGCCGGGCGACAGGAATTGTTTCGGCCAGTCGTGCCAGGTCACGTCCTTGGATTGGATCAAGCGCCGTTCTTCTTCCAGCGTCTGGAAGATCGCATAGAGCTCGAGCGCATCCCCTTCGGCCTGAATAAATCGCTCGAGCAGTTTTGCGCGCGCGGTTTGAGGTTCGAGATTCGGCTCGTTGCCGGCATAGGCGTCTTTGAGAAATTGGCGGTAGGCCAAATCCAACATGGTCCGCTTGGCGGCGGCAATCGCATCGTAATCGACGCGCCGCTGCTCACGTATCGCCTGCAGCTTGACCTGAAACTCCGGCGCGCGAAACTGCTTCTGCGCCTCATCCGAGGCATAGAATTCAGGCAACCGTTCGAGATCGATATACAGTTCGTTCAAGGCGAGGCGGTTCACCGGCGCATAGGGGCTTGTGTGAAAAGGGGCGCTGTTACGAATCGCATGGAGGGGGTTGAGACCGACCAGCCCCGCGCCGAGGCTTTTCCCCGCCCACTCGACAAATTGATTCAAGTCCGTGAAGTCGCCACAGCCCCAGCTGCGGCTCGAAGAGAGCGAATACAGCTGAAGAGCCAGTCCCCAGAAACGTTGGCCGGACTCCAACCCCGGGGGCACGTAACACTGCCGAGGAGCCACGATGAGCCGCATGGTCGCGACCGGCCCTCCGACAAGACCGTCGGCCCTGAGAGCCAGTTGATAATATCCTAGAGGAAGGGGCTTGGGAGCAGGTAGTTCGACGCGTACATGACGATGGCCGTCGAGAAACTTCACTTCCGCCGCCGTGAGCCCGGGGCCGATTCGTTCATCCTGCACGATCTCGCCCGCTTCGTCACGCAGCTGCCATTCCACGACAACGGATCGTTCTTTGCCATCTTCCAATGCAAGGCAACAAAGCACTGGAGCCCCCGCTTCTTCCTCCTGCACAATACGGACGGGATCACAGGGCCTGCGCCAAGGCGCTTCGTCCCAGTCGCGAACGGCGACGGCAAGCGCCGCCGCCGAGTCCACTTGAAACCCCATGGCACTGAGAAGGGCGCGTTTGGTGTGATCGGCTGTGAGGTGGCGAGTTCCGGTGATGTCGTGATAATCCGTTGCGATACCGACCCGTTCGGCGAGGGACGCGAGTAACGTTTGTTCCGTTTGCTCTGGCATGAACCGGAGTTTGCGTGAAGCACTGGAACATGTCAAGCTATCCTATTGTTCTTGCGAATGAATTTTGCGAAATACGTACATGACGACGAACCGGTATCCCACGATCAGATTCGGGACGAGTTCCTGGGCCTACGAAGGCTGGCAGGGAATGGTCTATCACCGCACCTACCCGAAAAGCCGGTTCAGTCAAGACACGCTCGCGGAATACGCCTCGCACCCCGCCGTTGAAGCACCGCTCTTCCGTACCGTCGGAATTGATCATTCCTTCTATCGTCCCGCCGCTACCACACAACTGGCCCACTATGCGGAACAGGTACCAAACGACTTTCGATTCTGCTCCAAGGTGTGGGAAGAGATCACCATTCCCGCCTATGCAAACCTTCCCCGCTACGGTGTCAAAGCCGGCAAGCCGAACCCGCGATTCCTCGACGCAGGCGCCTTTCGTGACCTCGTCCTGGGGCCGGCCCAGGAAGGCTTAGGCGAGAAACTTGGCCCTTTCATCTTTGAGTTCCAACGTTGGGGAACCGAGCCGGCCACCTTTCTGGAAAAACTCGACCAGTTCCTCAATCAGCTGCCCCGCGGCCCCCAGTACGCAACGGAAGTTCGCAACCCCGCGCTCCTCACAGCCCGCTATCGAGACCTGCTTAAGGCCCATGGCGTGGCTCACGTCTACAACCATTGGTCCTACATGCCGCCACTGGCCGAACAACATCGATCGCTGGAGCAGACCTTCACCGCACCCCACGTCGTCATCCGACTCCTCACTCCGCTCGGTCTCAAATATGAAACAGCCGTTGAACGCTACAAACCTTACGATCGCATCGTGCAGCCGCAGCCACGCATGAGGCAGGAGACGGTCGAACTCGTGAAGCAAGCCGCCGCAGAGGGAAAATCGGCCTATGTCCTCGTGAACAACCGTTCCGAAGGCTGCAGCCCCCTCACCGTGCAGGCCTTGATGGAAGCGCTCAACGGCCCCCCATCCCCTCCTTTATGAGGATTCGATCGGCGTGGTAGCATCATCATCGCAGGCAGCGGATCGTCCCATCACGACCCTTCTCGTCCGTCCTGGCAGGAGGAGGCGCCCCATGTCACTCATTCGAACGGCTCACATCGATGTCCTCTTCTCAGCCCTGTTGCTCATCCCGTTCCCAGCAGAAGCCGCAGGTGCTCCGAATGGCCGTATCGAAATCACAGGCGACTACCGCTACACCGCACATAAATCCGAACCGGTCGCAGAGGCCAAAGCCCTCGCCTGCCGGGAAGCCCTTCGCCTCGCCGTCGTCAACTCGCCGATCTATCGGGAAGGAACCGCGTCGGTCGTCGATTCGCCGCTGTTGCGAGATCTGGCCGATACACTGGCGACGAACCACGTCCATGACCAGCAGATTGTGGAGCAGACCGAGCAGGGACGAACGGTGTCGTGTCGTGTAAAAGGATTTCTCCAGGCAGAAGAAAGCACGCGCGTGATCCGAACGCAGCTGAGCAGCGGCCCATCCCCGGCCGAAGGGCTGGACCAAAACCGTGTGCTCAGGCTCCTGAGCGTCAAAGAAGAAGGCAGGGGAACGATCGCGATTCAATACCAGGCGTTAAAGCGATTGGACTGGCTCGGCACACATTATCAGGGTGGACTCAGGGAATCAGCGGAGATCATGGTGGACTTCTACGACGAACAGGGCTCGCTTATTCGCTCCGAACGTCATCCGGCGAGACGCACCCCGACCGGCGACGACGTCATGAACCCCGGCGAGATCGCGCTCTTGAAAGTGGCAAGGCCCGCTGCGGCAAAAACCTATCGGGTGTGGTTGGTGAGGTAACGGCTGCATAGGGGAAGGACAAAAGCAGATCCCCCTCCCCCAGCCTGCCTTTCTCCTATTTTTCCGCTGCGAGCGGCGGCATGTTGATGCCGACGCGCTCCAACCCCATGATCACCGTGAGGGCCGACGGCGAATGCTGCACGATTTCCTTCTGCACTTCGATGCGGCGCAGGTCCACAAATTCCGGCGCGGTCAGACCGAGGGATTCCCGATAGGCCCGGTCGGCGATCCCACGTTGACGCTCGGCCTTCTCACGCGACTCTTCCGCCTTCTGGAACTCGACCATCGTGATCTTGCGTTGTTCTTGAATAATCGTCTGCGTGGTCTGCTCGACCACACCCTTCGGCGGCAGAATGCTCCCGACGACGACACGATTGAGCCGCACCGGGATGTTCTGCTTCTCGATCAACTTGGTTTGTACTTCTCGTGCAATGGCATCCTGCAGTTTTGCCCTGGTAGTCGGGTCGGTCGTTAATTGGAACAACGGGTACTTCTGCACTTCTTCCCGTACAAACGTCCTGAACGCTTCCTTGACGTTGTTTTGATACCAATTGGGGCCGAAGCGGGAGATCAGCTCAGGCGAGCGGCCCTCTATCACGGCAGCAATCATAAACGCATCGAACGACACCGGCGCGTTCTCGGCTGAAATGATGTCGAAATGTTCCGCGTATTGAACCGGCCTGATATCGACTTCGATGATCTTCGTTGTCGGCGACAGATTAATCCGGCCGGTTGTTGCCGGCACCGGATTCACACCGCCATGACCGAAGAAGAATGGTTGTTCCACCAGCACGCCTTCATGCCCCGCTTCAATGGCCACACACCCGCTGCCCATCGCCATCACGCACAGCATACCCGCCAGCCCCAGCACGCGAGCGCCTAAAGCAGTCATACGAACCTCCTATGATGCCCCTCTCGGTCGAGGGAACGATCGGTTAGCGGAGATGTGATGCGAGCCTCGACTGACACCTGGAAATACCTTACGAAGCGTTATCGAGCAATGTCAAACAAGCTGGGTGCAGGTATGCCGGCAGGACGGCTTTGTTAGGAAATGTTTGAGCGACCGAACGGTGTCGGAACCGTTTTCCACGAGCACTTCCCGTGATCGGCCCTCACTCACTGGCCGAGCAACATCGATCACTGGAGCAGATGTTCGCCGCACCCCACGTCGTCGTTCGCCTCGTCACGTGGAAGAGTTCATGACCAGGATTTCAGAAGACGTAGACAGATTCACACTCCTCAACACGCAGCGTTGTGTCATGTCCGACTGGAAGCAGGAAGGAACTCAGGCAGCTCAGTAGCCGGTCGCGTTAGAGGATAGTGCGGCGATTGATCGATCGAGTCACTCTCACGTCGTGCATTCTCCATTTCGAAATGAGGTCCGTTTTGCTCTGATCACGAGCCGAGGGTCTGCGCTGTAATGCGTTCAAGATGGTGCCGTGTTGGACCTTCACACTATTCCCGTTCACAAACGCCATCGCTCGTCCCCACCGATAGGACAGTGACCTTGCCCGAGCAGGAATCTTGATCGCGACCCAACGGCTCTCGGACCAAAACACCACATAGCTTCCTTCTTCTAGCGAATGAACGGCACATCCATCTTCCCTCACAAACGCCGGCCCGTCCGGGAGCCGGTGAAACGAACCTTGGAGCAGGCAGTCCGGTCCTTCAGCGAACGCCACGACCAGCCACAGAAGCGTCTCGACTCCCGTCATGCCCGCACCTCGTTCGAGGCGGATAGATTGCTGAGAGGCGCTGGCTGCCAGGCCACAAAAGCACCTCTGTTCTAAGGCTATCACTGAAACGAGATCTGTAAAGGAAGGGGTGACGGAACGGATCGTTTCGGGAGGGAACAGAGAACCTCCCTAGGCTCTGGAGGCGATTTGCTGCTCGGCGTGGTAGGAACCGGGGACCTACGGTCCCGATTCGATGTGCCTTGAACATGCCGAGAGAGGCGAGAATCGGGAAGCGAGGCCGAGCGGTATGGCAGGTGAAAGAACTGACCAATCGTAGAATGTGGCCCGCTTAGTATAAGACAGACTCCCAATCCATGTTCGGATTAATCAGGTCCTGATTCCCGTCTCTGCTTCACGGGCATGAGGCAGAACAGATATTCAGCCGGCCCCCTTTCAGCGTCTTACCGCTGAGCGATGCGGTCGGGACGGTCGAAGACAGAATCGCCTGCTTGATGTCCGCTGCTGTGGCAGTGGGATGAGCCGCCGCGTACAGTGCCGCTGCACCTGTGACATGAGGCGTCGCCATCGAGGTTCCGCTATAGGAACTGTAGGATGACTGGCTTCTCTTGTTGGGCACGGTGGACCAAATGCCCACGCCAGGGGCACCGAGGTCTACCGAGGTTGATCCGTAATTCGACCAGCTTGCCAGATTTCCCGACTTGTCGATGGCAGCGACCGCAATAATATTGTCGAGAGTATAGCTTGCTGGATAAGATGGCGTTATATCGATATTCACCCCCGAATTACCTGCTGCTGCAACGAAGAGAATGTTAGCAGCGCCTGCGTTTTTGATTGCATCAGACAACCCCTGGGAATATCCGCCTCCGCCCCATGAGTTGTTGGTCGCCACAATCTTGAGTCCATGTCTGGTCTTGAGGTCTGTGACGTAGTTCACCGCCTTGATCGCGTTCGCCGTCGTTCCCCCATTCCTGCCGAGGAACTTGGCTGAAATCAACTGAATGTTCCAACACACACCGGCAACCCCTATACCGTTGCCCCCTCGAGCAGCAGTGGTTCCGGACACGTGCGTGCCGTGATCGTCTCCCGAGCCGTCGTATACCGAGTTGTCATTGCCCGCAAAATCCCAGCCATGGATGTCATCGATATAGCCGTTGCCGTCATTATCCATCCCGTCCGGGGGATCATAGGGATTCGTCCAGACATTGTCTGCGAGATCCTCATGGGTAATCATCATGCCTTCATCAATGATCCCGACATAGACGCTTGAACAATCCGTCTTGTTGACCCAAGCCTCACCAGCCTGACTTCCAAAGGGATTACTCGGACTGGTGCCGTCGCCGTACATCCCCCAGAGAGAGCCATTGGTGTAGTACGGATCGTTCGATGCGGCTTGGTGCTGATAAATCCAGTTCGGCTCCGCGAATTCAACGGTCGAGTCCCCTTCAAGTTCTCGTACGGCGCGGGCGATCTCCAGGCCAGCCGGCAGATTCCACAATTCCAGGTCGCCTTTAAAGTCGGATCGCCGCTCTTGCGCGACGACCACATCTTCGACTTGTGCCTGGACCCGACTTCGGACGGATTCTTTGGCCTCTTCCGCAATCCCGTATCGAAACTGCACCAGCACCTGGTTTGGAACATGCGGCGTCCGCTCCAGCGCCGACAAGGCAGCCTCGCTTCGTCCCTGCGCCTCGACGGCCACAGTACTCGTGAAGAGGGCCCCGCTGAGGACCAGGACTATGAACAGTCGGCGACGAAGCGATTCCATAACATCCTCCTTAGCAAAACCTTATCAGCAAGGCGTTTGCGGCGATAATACACAATGAGTGCTCTGTTCCCTATCCCTCTTAAGTTGGATGATGGTGATTACGACAGGAGAGAACAAACGCTATCACCGTGTCTTCTTGGTTGAGCACGGACATGTCGAATTTATCTTCCTCAGACGGATCTGGCTGTAGCGCTTCGCAATAAATAGACCAGTTGATAGATAACTGCAGCAGGAGGCCACAGCACGCATTATCAACCGCTTCTGCTGCCTGCATCCCGAAAAAGCAGCGTCCAGGGCGCTTTCCCATCAACGGAGCGTACAGGATGAGCCCTCCAGGATGGACGGGTTTTGAACGTGAGCAGCTCCTCTCTGGGATGTCTCTGGCAGAATGACTGGATCAGACCCGTCTGCTGCAAGTTCTCAGCGCGCGAAGAGAAGGAAGCGGGGCGATCGCCGTGCAGTACCGGCGTTGAAACGATTGGATTGGATTGGCTCGGCACCCGCTACCGAGCGGGTTGAGAGAATTAGGCGAGATCATTGGTGGACTTCTACGACGACCAGGGCTCCTTGATCCGCACCGAACGGAATTCAACCCGCCGCACCGCTACCGCCGACGATGCGATGAATCTTGGTACTGACGTGGTGCTGAAAGTGGCGAGACCAGCTGAGGCAAAGACCTATCGTGTTAGGCTGGTACAGTAGCGGTACCCACCTAGCGGCAATCACTTCAGAGAATGGTTCATGATACTTTCCCCCTCATTTCTCTCAATGGAAGAGCAGAACAATTCTAGCGAACAGGACTATCGTTTTGAGGATACACAACTCGACCTACAGTCGGGCATGAGTGCCCGTCACGAGAGGAAGAACATTATCATGACCCAATATGTCTGCACTCTCCAACGGCTTCTTCAGAAACCAATGGCCCGGTTGTTGAATAGCCCCCCGAGCTGACAAAAGAGATACCACAGTGACCTCTCCATGAAATGCGCCTGCATGCAACGCAATCCAGCCTGTCAGATCTTCCGCATTCACGTCAGCGCCCGCATCGAGGAGCGCTCGGACGGTCTCAGCGTGCTCGTGCGCTTCGGCAAGCATGAGCGGACGCGTTCCCACAATAGGCCATGCCTGATTCGCATGATGGCCCTCGTGCAAGAGAAGCAAGACCGTGTTCGTATCCCCAGCAGCCGACGCGTTTAACAGAGGGGCGGCACAACCGACATGCCCCACGAGCACCACGATCCCAATGAAGAGAGAGATTGTCTTGTTCGCTCTTCTCGCACCAAAGGAATATCCGAGACACCTTGCACAGCGTAGCGTGAGCATCAGAATGGATAATCCAGTCCCACGAAGACGTTTGCCCCATCCCGGCCATAGGCGATATCGAGTCGTCCGGTAACGTTCGGCCGTGCCAGTATTCTCAAGCCAATCCCTGGGTTCACTTGGAAATCCTTAATGTCTCGCGTGCTAAATCCCCTCATGACTCGCCCGATATCGAGTAAGGGTGCAACTTCTAGGTCAATAAGGTAATCGAATACCTTCACCTGTTTGACGGGGATACGTTCCTCAAAATTGATCAGCACCGCGGTATCATCGATGAACCGGCTTTGACCAAACCCGCGAAGTGTTGTTTCCCCTCCCAACGTGGGGCGCTCGTAAAATGGAATGTGTTGGGTATGTCCATTCACGGTGTCGACCAAGAAGCGTGTCACGAAGACCAGTTGGTCATCGTAATGGGGGAAGAGGTGCCTGGCATCGAGAGTGGTCCGTACCCAGGGGTTCGATCCGCTGTGCTGGAGGTTTTGATTCAACTCAACGGAGAGGTTCACATACGTCCCTCGCGTCGAGATGAGTTGTTTGTCACGCGTATCATAGCGAGCGGTGAATTTATGTCCCAGGATGTTTGCGCCCTCCATACCTGGGAGTTGGCCGAATTGTGTCTTGGCTTCTGGTAGCGTTTCGACGATACCTGTATCGATTCGGACGTCGTGGTAATGTTCCGTCCACATGAGCGCCACGTCCTCATTGAGATGAATGCCGGCCGTGAGATCCACAAGACCTTCACGGGAGGTGTAGGTCGTTTCGTCACTTTCTGATGTTTGATTGCCAATCCCAAACAATCGGCGGAAGGGGTTCTTGAACCAACTGACCCGGCCAGCCAGGATATAACGTCCCCCTGCGACACCCACATTTTTATAGGTCAGATCAATATCGCGCTGAGTTTTTGTCGAATAATCGGCCGTCACACTGTATTGAGTGGTGTCAGAAGGATATCCATAATAATAGATCCCTAATGTCTCTCCAACATAGCGATTGTGCGAATAGAAAGGGGCGTAGATATCTTGCAGTTCATCTTTCGCGTTTGATTGCAGAACTGGAACGACGGCACCCACCCAATAACTTTCATTCCGGCTGTATGCAAAAATAGGAAGCGGGAGGACAGTGTAGTGCCCCTGGACAAAGAGGGACTTCAGCGCCTCTTCTTTTGCTTCCGCCTGTTGCGCGTCACCCCGCTCTTCTTCGGTTCCTCGTACGGGGATGTCGGCGTCACGTTGAAGTGAGGATGCGTTGTCGTGCTGAGGGTGGAGTG
>DATIFR010000129.1:0-21730 GCA_035455145.1 Nitrospira sp. | reverse complement strand
AGCGAGAGGGGAGGAAACCTACCCGAGACGACCCAGAGCCTGGGCCGTCTCGGGTAGGTTCTACCTATGCATCACGCGATCACTCGCCACTGTCATGGCTTGACGACGAGATGGCCTCGCCGGTTCTGCTGATAACAGGCTTCGCTGCGCTCTTTACAAAACGGGCGTTCTTTGCCATAGGACACGACGACGAAGCGGTCCTTCCGAATTCCAAGCTCCGTCAAATAATTGCGGACTGACTTCGCCCGCTTCTCCGCCAGCACGAGGTTGTAGGTGGAGCTTCCCCGCTCATCGCAGTGCCCTTCCACTTTCAACTGAACGGTCGGATGCGTGCGCAGCCACTCGGCATCGCGGGAGAGCGCCTGCCGCCCCTCCTCATTGATAGACCAGCTATCGTAGGCAAAAAACACATCGCGCAGGCCGGAGGCCGCCGTTGCGCTTTGTTCTGCTCGCATTTCGTCCATTTGCCGTCTTGCCGCGCCCGGGTCCGCCTTGGCCACGGCAATGCCGGAGTTCAGCCGTTCTGTGCCGGGCGGATCGCTCATGGACAAGTTAGGCACGGGCTCGCTCTGCGATGGCGCAGGGTAACCGGTGCTGCCGTCCGATTTTACACCTTTGCTTGAGCATCCCGCTGTCCACAGGGCCATACAGCCGATAGCCAGTAGGCAGACCGTTTGAACATGACGATTCATACAACCTCCTTGGTGAAAACACGATACGGCTCTGCTCCTGCGCTCGTCAGGTTTCCGTTTCGCAATTTTGCAGTGTAACAAGGTAAACGGACTTGGGCAAGCCGCGAGGGGCACAAATCACGCCACGCATCGAGGAAGTGCTGAGAACTGAGTGCTGAGATATATGAGAGCGGGACTAGCGAGAAGGGCGCGAGTCGGGCAATGTGATGCCACGTCATGTTTTGACTGGGGCTAGGCAGAACGGGCACTTCGTCGGCGGCTGTTCGGTGAAATATCGGCGGGAGCAATGGAAACATTCCCATATTGTTTGCCCCTTGGGAGGGTTCTTCCCCGTCGGAACCGGAGGTGTTTTCTCATCTGCCAAGATGTTCCTCCTTTGACGCAGAACCGAACGTCATGCGGCCCGTCTCTACAGGAGATGGCGAAGCGTTTGGAGTACGAGCGGGAGGACCATCAACGGACAGCGTAATATGGAATGCCGTTCCGACACCTGGTGTACTTTCTACCGTGATACTGCCTCCATGGGCATCCACCACGTCTTTCACGATCTTCGTCCCGAGTCCTGTTCCGCCCATTTTGCGGCTGATCGCCTGGTACGAGAAGAGACTGTCCCGGACTTCGGGGGACATCCCCTTGCCGGTGTCTATGACGGACAGCATGATATTCTTTCCCGATTGGTCCGCGCGGCCTTGAACGGTCACTGATCCTCCCGATGGCACTTCGGGAATCGCGTTGTTGACCAGGTTGTAGATGGCATTGAAGAGTCGGTTCTCGTCAGCACGAATGACCGGCAGCGTTTCGAGGCCCTCTGTGCGGAGCGCCACCCGGCCTTCCTTGGCAAGGATGTTGAGGGTCGCGTAGACGCTGGCCACGATGTCGGCAACGCGGCAAGGCGCAAACTGTGGTGGCCTCGTCAGACCCTTGACGGAATCGGCGATTTCTTTGACCCGGTCGTGGATGCGCCGGCCTCCCTGCCTGATCATCTCAATGAGGTCATGCGTCAGATCTCGGCTGGGTTTCATGGCACTCATCGCGGGTTGGGGCAACTTTGCGAAGCATTCGCTCAGTTCTTCTTCAAGGAGCCCCGCCCCGGTCACAATGGGCATCAGCATATTTTTCAGATCGTGCCCGATGTCTCCTAATACTCTCGACACTTCGGCGAGCCTCTGCTCCTCCACCAGTCGAGCCTCGGTTCGACGGAGCTCCTCTTCTGTCCACTTCCGATCGACGAACAGCCCGACCTTGATCCCGATGTCCGCGACCATTTCGAGCACATCCTGATCCGGCTCACGGCTCTCCCGGCTGAAAAATTCAATGACGCCATACGTGTGCTCGCCCTTGCGCACCGGGAACGCAAACCCTCCGTGAAGGCCGGCCCTCGCCGCCATCGGAGCCCGGCGAAAATCGGGGTCTGTGACGACATCCGGAATCCAAATCGGCTTGCCGGTGGCCCAGACACGACCGATGAGTCCCTCACCGCGTTGAAATGTCCGCCCCCGACTGTCGTTGACGAACTCGATTGCCTTTACATGCGGCGCATGCCAAAGGTCGACAAAGCGCAGGCACTGCATTTGTTCGTCCCTGCTCCAGAACATGCCTAATTCCCACTCGAGGTTCTCCGCGAGGGCACGCAGGATTGCCTGAGCCGCCTCTTTCAGGCTCGCCGACTCGGCCAATACCCGGGTCACTGCGTATTGGGAAGCCAGGCGCCGTCCCGACCGCTTCGCCTCAGCCAGAGCGATTCGTGTTTCGCCGACCATCCGCACGTAGCCGCGGCTTACATACGTGAGCGCCAGGACGTACGCGGCCAATCGCACTAAATGCCAGACCCACCATTCGCTCTGCCAAGGGGTGGAGAACAAAAACATCGTTTCGGCCAGTCCGAACAGGATCGCCAACGCCGCCAAGAGCTGATGTTCCGGCCTGCCGGTGCGTCCGGACTCGAGCCAAAAACCCGCCGCGCCGGTGAGGAACAAGACAGCGGCGACACCGTTCACCGCGAGGGCAATCGGCGCGAATTGGTCCTCCACCGTGAATCGGGGCAGGTGATGAGGAAAGGCGAGGACGAGAATCCCGAAGGCGACGGTTGCGGCTGTGACCAGGTAGGGAATCAGTTCTCTGGTCCGCTTCCCGATCATCCCCCGCGGATGCCACACAAACGAGAAGGCCACGCCACCGAGGAGACTGGCCGCACTGCGCAACAGCACGAAGCCATGCTCGGGAGTAGAGACCGCGTGAAAGCCTTCGAGTATCCCCATTCCCAATAAACCGCTCGCAACCCCCTGGAGCCTCTCATCTTCCCACTCCGCTTTCCGCGCCAGTAACACCAGGCCCATCAGGACCGCCGCCAACCCACCCAACGCTTCCACGGTGGAATGGAGGGGAACGTTTACCCACACTCGATTTGACCAGAGGGATTGGACGATCAGGCCGGACAGCAAAGCTGCGGCGATAATGCCGAAGGGGAGGAGATCTCGCGCCGAGGGTTTGTGTTTCATCTTCCACTCACCAATCCGGCGATAGCGACAGGATGCGTCAGGGACATTACGACGGGATGGCACGAACGTCAAGCAGACGGGCGAGACGAGCGGGAAGACGTGAGGGGTAAGGCGGAAGGCGGGACGAGCGGGACGAGCGGGAAAGGCGAGACTGGCGGGACTGGTTTGTTTCGTTGATCTGGTTTATTTCGTTCGGTAAACCAAAGAAACGAGACAAACCACATGAACCAAACAAACCAGATAAACCACATGAACCAGACAAACAAAAGAGACCAGATGAACGTTCCTAATATGGTAGCCAAAAATCGCACGGACTATTTCGGCGAGAGAAACGAGACAACCGATGGTTCATCCGGAGTAGAATCCTGACGCGGCTACACTTTTAGCCTGGAGATCTCGCCGATGCTCGTGACACCGGAGGCCAATCGTCAGAATCGGCGGCAGGCGATTGTCGGCGCTGTGCTGGTGGCGGTGGTGGCGGGATTTTTGGGCTGGCACTCTCCTGCTTTGTGGCTGCTGCTGGCCCTAAGCCCGTTCACTTACTGGTGGGTGCGGCGGCGCTGTCTCCGGCGGATGGCGGTGATGCGGCAGCCGTTTCCCGACGAGCGGGAGCAGATTCTTCGCACGCACGTCGCGTTCTTCGCGGCGCTCGATGATGAAGGGAAGACACGCTTCCGCCAACTGGTACAGATCTTTCTGGATGAGGTTCGGATCACGGGTATTCGCACGGAGGTGGACGAAACGATTCGGGTGCTGGTTGCGGCGAGTGCGGCGATTCCGATCTTCGGCTTCCACGATTGGGAATACCATCGGCTGCGTGAAGTGCTGATCTATCCGAATGCATTCGACGATGCCTATCAGAGCCGCGGCGGGGCCGATGAGACAATTCTCGGAATGGTCGGCCTGCACCATCTGAGCGGAGTGATGATTCTCTCGAAGCCCGCGCTGCTGGCAGGATTCAACCATCAGGCAGGTCCGCACAATGTGGGCGTGCATGAGTTCGCGCATCTGGTCGAGAAGGAAGAGAACGAGTATGGCCTCCCTCCGGAAGTGCCCTGGATGGCGGTGCGGCAGTGGGTGCGATACGTGGCCCGGGAACTGGCCCATCCGTCGAGGCGTGGCGCCCGCGTCGGCGCCTATGCCTACACGAGCGAACATGAATTCTTCGCGGTGCTGGCCGAATAT
Source organism: Nitrospira sp. (assembly GCA_035455145.1). GTDB lineage: Bacteria > Nitrospirota > Nitrospiria > Nitrospirales > Nitrospiraceae > Nitrospira_C. The sequence goes on along the minus strand of DATIFR010000129.1, from coordinate 17,355 downwards.
TTCTTCACGTCGCCGGAGTCGTTGAAGCGGCGCGATCCCGCCTTGTACGCAATCATGCGAGATATGTTTCATCAGGATACGGGATCGATACTGCCGTTGGTGCCCGGGCGCCGTCAGGGGATCGGCCGCAATGCGCCCTGCCCCTGCGGCAGCGGTAACAAATATAAACACTGTTGTCTGGCGAAGGCCCGGGCGTGAGTGACAAAGGGTAGTCTATCTACCTTGTCTGGTCACTCTGGTTTTTCTCGTTGTCGGGTTTGTCTGGTTCCCACTGTCTACCGGCGAGGGTGATCCAATTAAATGTGCGGCGAGCACGTTTTCGGAGCACGGCAAGGAGGACGGTCAGCCATATGATGGTTCCGACGATGAGGCGGTCCGTGATCGGCGTCGGATCCAGGATACCGCCGAAGACAACGCCTCGAACCATCGTGAGGATCGTGACGATGAGCCCCACGGTGATGAGCGGAAGTACATCGTCCTCCGCGGACCACAAGGCGACCCAAACGACCGGGACGACGAAGCAAACATTCCATGGCACGCCCTTGAACCAGGGAAGCAAGTCCAGCACTGTGATGACGAGCGCGAATGCCACCGCAAGGAGCAGGGTCCATATATTGGTTTTGGGTTTTTTCACGCTCTGAACCAGCTGGCGCAACTCCCCATCCAGCTTAATGGCTGTAATCGGCTAGTACAACCCGAAACTCGCGCCCGCGAACGGTGGTCCACTCGAACAGTGACAAGATGAAGCCGGGAGACCAGACGATCCGGACAGACGACGAGCCTTCTCAGGTCTTGAATCCGATGCGGCGGGATTTTGCCGCAGGCTCTTACATGAGCTGGCGGATGGCGACGAAGAGGGCCTGAATTTGTCTGTCATGACCTCCAACGGACGACGGGCAAAGTAGTTCTGAGTTAGGGGTCAGATCATCTTGAGAAGTGCCGTGCGCGTCCCGGAAGTGCTGAGATGAGAGTGCTGAGGGCGGGAAGACGTGAGGCGTGAGGCGAACGGATAAGAAGTGCTGAGAGCTGAGATGCTTAATACGAGCTGAGAACCGAATGCTGAGAGGCCTAAGAAGTGCTGAGGGTGAGAGATGTTTTACGATTGTGCGAGGGGAGCGGAACGCAGGGGTGGTCTCTCTCCTTTTTCTGGTGTGTTGTGTTCTGCGAAGCGGCGAAACCAGCGCATGATCCTAGGAGGCAAGTTTCTGATCGAGCGGATCAGGAAACACGGCCAGGCATTCCATGCAGATGAGCTGGCCCGTGCTGTCGCCATTTATGGTACGGACTTCATCCACCATGCGGCCGTGTCTGCAGGGGCTGATGGTTGTAGGTCGGACTGCGGTTTTTTGTGTTGTGGGAGCGCTCAGGATAGTTTGAATCATGGGAGTTCCCCTTTTGTCGGGCGGTGAGGAGCGGGAACGCGCGGCCGGATGAATTTCAAGAAGTCTGGACCTTTCGGATAGGTGAGTCAAGGGGGGACAAAGTGGCTCTGGACGCCCTTTCCCATTTCCTCTAAGCTTGGTCTGCGTCATCCGTGCTCGTACGATTCTCCGAGCGTCCGAGACACATTGGATTGAACCATTGAGTTGGAATGGTATGTGACCGGTTCTACGAAACCGGGCACAGAAGATATCACAATCAGGAGGGTACCATGGCCACAAAGAACCTTGATTCGCGGAACCGAGTGCGCCGCCGACCAGTTGGCGGGAAGAAGAACAGGGCAGCCGCCGTGCGAGCGGATGCGGGGTTGAACCGCCGGTTCGTGGAATTGCGCGAGCAGATCGATCTCGTGCTGCCGGAGATGACGGCCCGCGTCGCTGCATTGGAGCATCTCTTGCTGGAGCTGAAGCTCTGCACGCGTGACGATCTGCGTCGCGCCAGGGAATTCGTGCGGATGCAGGAGGCCTAGGCGCGGTTACTCGACGACCTGACCTTCAAGAAAGAGGGATTGCTCCAGGGTGCGGAAGAACATTTGGTAGGGGCCCGGTTCTTCCACGGGTCGAAGGTAGAACTGGGCGCTGGCCCGGACGATGAGTTGGGCTTCATTGCGCTTGCGCACGGTCACGGTCATGCGGACCAGGTCGCTGCGATGCCAGAACGGCCCCCAGCCAAAGTACGTCCTGTTGAAGAGCAGCAGTCCTGTATCATCATATAAGTGGTAGCTCGGGTCATAACCCAGATTGGGCCGCTCGATGGCCACGAATTTTTTCCCTGAGAGGATGCCGAGATCCTCGTCGAGGACCTCAATCTGAAAATCCAAGTCCTGGAGGGCGAACACCGCAGCTCTCAGAACCTGCGTGCGATCGGTGGTGTCGAAGCTGCGGGTTTGTGCGGCCCGAAGCTTAACCTGGCTCGCCTCGGATGCGAGGACCTGATCATGGGAGTCCGATTGGATTTGCTGTGCCCATTCGTAGGACAGGCACCCCTGCGCGAAAAGGCTCAGGGCCACGACACTCCCCATCGCCAGATGACGGACAGCCGGCGTTGAAATGGTCGGACGCGTTGTGTCTCTCCGGGCGCGCATCGGCAAGATGGTCATTCTTTGGTGATGAAGAGGGACCGCTCAAGCGAAGCGAAAAAGTTCTGATAGACCTTGGGATCTTCGATGGGTTTGTTGTTATGGATGGCGTTGGCCCGAATCATCATGCGGCCCTCCCCCTGCGGTCGCACGGTGACGGTGACGCCGACGATTTCGAGATAGTTGGGCTCGGAGAATCGCGCCGCGGTGACGAGGCCGAGCGGTTCGTTCGCGCGCTCGATGATGAACCCCAAATCCTGCAGGACGGCGATAACTGCACGCAGGGCCACCTGGCGGTCGCTCACGTCGAAGGTGCGGGTCTGGAAGCTGCGCAGCTTCATTTGCGCTTCCGTCGGCGCGAACAAGTCCTGGCTGGGTTCCGGGGCACACCCATAGAGTTGCAGGCTCGCTGCGAGCACCAGCCACGCGCCAAGGGTCCGCCTCGCGTTCTGGTATGGACGCATCATATCTTGTGCGCCTCGAGGAACACGGCTTTGGATAATCTGGCAAAGAATTGCTGGTAGAGGACCGGGTCACGAATCATTTCCGAACGCTGCTCACCCGGTGGAAACGAGCTCCGACCGGCTGCACCCTCCCCTTTCCATACGACCCGATAAAACATGATGCGCACTTCGTAACGTGATCGCTCCGGGTTGAGCGGTCGCGTGATCAGTGAGGCCGCAATTCTCTGATGGAGATCGATGGGAAGGATGACGGGTCCGGCCTCCATGATAGCCAGCGGGGTGGTGACAATCGCCATCATAAACCGATTGATATGCTGGCCCCACTCGCGGGCGCTTCGCTCTTTGGCTGCACGGAGGAACCCGACGTCCGAGACGCTCTCTTCGATCTCAAACCCCAGGTCCTGAAGGGTTGCGGCCGAGGCCGAGAGCAGCTCCTTCTCGTCCGAGGTTTCGAACATGCGCGTCTGCATGGCGCGATGCTTCGGACTCTCCGGAGACAGTTGGAAAAGTTCTTCCGGCTGGCTCTGCGTCACACATCCGGCAAGTTGGCTCGAGAAGAGGAGGCAGATCGCCGCGATGAGCCATCGCGACATCACGCGACCGCAGCTCCGGTTAGAACTGCGTGTAGTTATAGGCAAAGTCGCGGACCTTCTTCTCTTCGTCGTATTTGATGATGATGGTGAGGGTGCGCTGCCTGGTGGAGCTGGAACTCTCGCTTGACGTGCCGCCCATCACGAGGATGATGCCGGCAAAGGAGGAATGGGCCATGTCCACCCGATCGGTGGAGACTTTGTCGTAGATCCAGACTTCGCGGCGCTTTTCATCCGTCGTGACGATGTTCGGGCTGCCGAGCAACTCCGCAACCTGAGCGGCCGCCAAGCCGACTTTGATCTCTCCCTGCACCTTGCCGACCGTGAGGCGATCTTCTCTCACCTCGGCCGTCCCGCCGCCTCCGCACCCGGCCGCGGCGATGGACAGACACAATCCCGCTGCAATCCATGCTCGTTTCATTAGATCTCTCCCTCTCACATGATGGCTCAGATTCGGCGAGTTTCTTCTGACGTCAACATACAATGTCTGAACTTGAAAATCACCTTGACGGCTGGGTCATCACGGAAGGACTGGTGATGACGACATGGCAGGACCGCTCCCGCACGGGGGCATCATCCTGTTCAGGAAAAAATCGATCGCCAGAGCGAGACGACCCATTCCTTGATCGTGGTTAGCCAGCCTGATTCGGCCGGTTCCTGTTTGTGCTTGGCCGGCACGGGGGACGTGGATGGTGCCGGTGCCGGCGCCGGTTTGGATGGTTCGACTGCCGGCGCTGGGGGAGGCAAATCCTGCACCGGAGGAAGTAACGCGGGATCGAACGGTTTCGAAGTCGGCGTCATGTTTGGCGAAGAGGACACGACATTGTCTCTCGGCAATTCCGCGATTTTCTTCTTGTAGACTTCGACGAGTTCCTGCAGCGCTGCGCCGTTTTCTCTCGCGACGGCGATTTCACCCCGCATGGCATGATGCTGCCTGATCAGTTGCGCGATTTTCTGTTTGAGCTTGGCTTCTTGTTCTTCGGCGAGCCGGCGCTCCGCTTCCACATCGGTCTGGGCTCTCATCGTTGCCGTGAGCGTGGCTTCTGCATCCTGCATCGTGTCATTGTTGCTCTGTTCCAGTTCCTTCACCTGCTTGGCATACAGCCTCTGTTCTTCTTTGGCTCGTTCGAGCTCGGCCTTGAGCGAATCCGTTTCTCGAACCGACGCATCGTAGGTGCTCTTCATGACGCAGCTACTGGACATGATGGCGATGCAGGTGATTCCGATTACCGTCTGTGCGTTCATAGTGCCGTCATCCTCTTCTGACCGATAGGAATGTTTCGATCTGATGGTGAACAAGTACGAATGTTGGGGCGGAAGAATACCTCTTCCCTTGGAAGAAATCATCAGGCTTGATGCCTAGCGCATTTGCCCCTCGAAAGATGGAAGGAGTACTGCCCCCGTGTCTCCTATTATATGTGTCTGGAACATTCTGTCTCTTGGATGGTTCTGTCCCTTGCTCACGGACTTTCAACTGGCAAACGAGAGAGCAGCTCCAAGCTGTTGATTTGGCAGGTAGGCTCTTCATTGACGATCTATCCATCAAGTGCGTGTCGGTTGATATGCCTCAGTGGCTCGCGCATTCTACATGACGTGAGTCAGGATTCTCCACGTCGACCGGCCTCCCCTACTATTGTGCGGTAGTTTCTCGGTACGCTGTTCTTGTACCTTCCCATCATAGTTCGGGAATTCGAAGGCCGAATTTCCTTAGGCGTATCGCTTTTCACTTGTTCTACATGGTGCTGCTTGGACGGGACGCGATGATTTCGCCTGGTGTCGGATTTTTCCGCGGCCTCATCGTCATGCTCCCGCTGACTGTAACGGCAATGTCGTATGCACCAGCCCATGGACTGCTGACGTGGTTGTTGACCGTCGGACTGCTCCAGCGCGGGTGGCCTCAACACTATGCGCTGCCCACCGGAATGTCCGCGGCCTTCGCGTTCGGCCTCGTCATGGAAATCTGTCAGGCCTTCGTTCCGGACGTGTCGTCGATAGCGGATATGTCTTTTCCAACGTAGTGGGAATCGGAATGGCTGGGCTCCTCATATTGTGGTGGGCGATGCCGGCTGAGCACCCCGACAAAACCGGACTGGTGAGACCGGCCGCCTGAGCAAGGAGCACGAGTATCATGACGTATCAACCAGACAAACGCCGCAGCAGCCGGATGCCCGTCGCCTGTGCGGTGTATTATTCCGACGGGGCCTTTCACGCCAGCGGTGTCACGGAAAATCTGACCACGAGCGGCGGCTGTCTCCACGGCACCCATTCGGTGCACGTCGGCATGGAACTCATGCTGTTGTTGATTCCTGCCGATCAGCGGGCGCTGCTGATCAAGAAAGCCACGGTCCGTTGGGCCAACGAACACCGTTTCGGTGTTGAATTGGACGAAGCGGATTGCGGAGCGGTCGGCGAACTGGAAGAGGAAGATTTTGAGCGCCAGCAGGGGCCGCTCTCCATCTTGACCCACTGATTCAGCCCGTGCACCACCTCTCTAGCGGCGTGGGGTCGCGTTGCCCGCCCCGTGCGGTTGCATCGCACGGAACCTTCCGCTAAGTTAGCCGGATGCTTCAGTGGCCCGTTCGCCAGATCGTGCTTGCCGTCGTGTCCGGGGTTCTCCTTCCCTTCTGTTTTCCGAAATTCGATATGGGCCTGCTGGCCTGGGTGGCGCTGATCCCCCTGCATATCGCCTTAGACGGCACGAGCAAGAGGCAGGCCTTTTGGCTAGGCTGGCTCTCCGGCGTGATCGGTTTTACCGGGATCATGGCTTGGGTGGTGACGGCGATGCACACCTATGGCAAGGTGCCGCTCATCATCAGCTACGGCATCCTGCTGCTGCTCACGGCTTACCTCGGTCTGTTCGTGGCCATCTACGGCGCCGGAATGGTCTGGTTCCGCTCGCTCATCCCGCGCTATGGCCTCTTCGCCGCGCCCTGCCTCTGGGTGACGCTGGAACTCCTCCGCACCTATCTGCTCAGCGGGCTCCCCTGGTCGTTGCTCGGCTATTCGCAATACCGGCAGCTGGATCTCATTCAGATCGCGGATCACCTGGGCGTCTACGGTGTTTCCTTCCTCATCGTGCTGACCAACGTGGCGCTGGCGGAGTTGTATCTGTGGTTGATGCCGCTGTTCCGCAAATTCCGTCCCGCGAGGCTCCCCTGGGAACTGGTGAGCACATCGGCGATTCTGGTGGGCCTTTCCTGGGCCTACAGCACCTCGTTGATCGTGCACGAAGGGTTTGGACCGCCGAAGACGACGTTACAGATCGGTGTAGTCCAGCCCAATATCGATCAGGCGGTCAAATGGGACCAGGGCTTTCGTGAGGAAACCCTGCGGCGCTATGAGCAGCTCACGGGAACGTTCGGCTATGGAGCAGATCTCGTCATTTGGCCGGAAGCTGCGACGCCCTTCGTGTATGAGCGGGAGCCGGTCTATCAACTCCAGCTCGTCGCGTTGGCCAATCGCGCGTCGGCGCCGTTACTCTTCGGAAGCCCGGCGGTCCGGTACCACGCCGATCGCACGCCCTATCTGCTCAACAGCGCCTACCTGCTTTCTCCCGATGGACATCTATTGGGCCGCTACGACAAGCAGCATCTCGTCCCGTTCGGCGAATACATTCCACTGAAGTCCTCGGTGCTCTTTTTCCTCGATAAACTCGTGGAAGGGATCGGCGATTTTCAGGCCGGGCCAGGGCCGACGATCCTGTCTTTTCAACCGAAGGCCTCGAGCACGGGAAGCGACCCTCGTCCGGTGAAATTCAGCGTGGCGATTTGTTATGAAGTGATCTTCCCCGATCTCGTCCGGCGCATGGCGGCCAGCGGCGCGGAATTTCTGGTGACGATCACCAATGACGCCTGGTTCGGCGACTCCTCCGCGCCGTCGCAGCATTTCTCGATGGTGGTGTTCCGCTCGGTTGAGAATCACCTGGCCTTTGCCCGCGCAGCCAATACGGGCGTGTCCGGATTCATCGATCCGTTCGGGCGCATCATCGAGGCCACGTCCATCTTCACCCAAGCGGCCTTGCAGGCCACCATCCCGGTGCGGCAACCCGCAACGTTCTACACCCGATACGGGGATGTCTTTGCCTACGGCTGTGTGATAATCTGCCTTCTATTGACCCTGTTCGGCCTCTTCGGTACGAAGGGACCTGAACCAGATGCCATCGCGGCAACCCCCGTGTAAGTCGAAAGGATTCTTCGATGTTGGACGAGATTCGTATTCGTGTGCGCTCCGTCGGTGAGCAGGTTGCCGAACTTCGGGGGCATCTTTGACCTCGCCCGCATGACCGCCGAGTTGGAAGAACTCGAAGCCAAGATGGGGCAGCCGGATTTCTGGAACGACGCGCGGGCGGCGGCCGGCGTCAGCCGCAAGAAAGTGAAGCTGGAGCGCGAGCTGCACCAGTGGCGCGACATTGAATCCAAATTGAGCGATGTGACGACCCTGCTCGAGCTGGCGCAGGAAAGCGGTGATGCCGGACTCGAACGGGAGCTTGCCGCCGAGCTCGATCAATTCGAACCGCTCCTAGCGGCCCTCCGCGTCGAGCATCTCCTCTCCGGCGAACTCGATCAGAACAACGCGATCGTGGCGATTCATCCTGGTGCCGGCGGCACGGAGTCGCAGGACTGGGCCCAAATGCTGCTGCGTATGTACGTGCGCTGGGCGGAGAGCAAGAAATTCAAAGTGGACACGCTGGACCTTCAAGGGGGTGATGAGGCCGGGATCAAGAGCGCGACCATCTCCGTCACCGGCCCCTATGCCTATGGCTATTTGAAAGCGGAAGCCGGCGTGCATCGATTGGTACGCATTTCTCCGTTCGATTCCAACAAGCGGCGGCATACCTCGTTTGCATCGGTGTTCGTGTATCCCGAGCTCAACGAGGATATCGACGTGGCGGTCGAGGACAAGGACTTGCGGATTGATACGTTCCGGGCTGGCGGCGCGGGCGGGCAGAACGTCAACAAAGTGGAAACGGCGATCCGGATCACGCACATGCCGACCGGAATCGTGGTTCAGTGCCAGAACGAGCGCTCGCAGTTGCAGAACCGTAACGGCGCGATGAAAATCTTGAAGGCGCGGCTCTTCGAGCTGGAACAGAAAAAGAAAGAGGCGGAGTTCAACGCTATCGTCGGTGAGAAAAAAGATATCGCCTGGGGCAGCCAGATCCGGTCATATGTGTTCCAGCCCTATCAGATGGTGAAAGACCACCGGACGGGTTATGAAGTCGGGCAAGTGGCGGCGGTGATGGACGGCGATGTGGACGGATTCATTGAAGCGTATTTGAAAAAGAAGCTCACGAAAGGAAGCGATCAGCTCTCTGCCGTCAGCGAGCCGGATGATCTCTAACGGCCGGCAGCAGATGGCTGAACGCTGATGGCTCGAGGCGATTGATCATGGAAGAACTGAACGAACAGCGACAGCAACGGATCAAGAAGCTCGATCATCTCCGCGAAGCCGGCGTGGCGCCGTACGGAACCCGCTTCGAGGTCAAGGACCGGGCCGGGCAATTGATCAAGCTTCATGGGGAGAAGCGGAAAGAGACCCTGGAGCAGGAAAAGATTCCCTGCACGATCGCCGGGCGCGTCGTCGCGCTCCGCCGGTTCGGCAAAGCAGCGTTTGCCGTGTTGCAGGACGGATCCGATCGTCTCCAGACCTATTTGAAGAAGGATCTGTTGTCCGAGCAGGCCTATGCCGTCGCCGAGCAGCTCGATCTGGGCGACTGGATCGGGGTGAGCGGGACTCTCTTCCGCACGAAAACCAACGAGTTCACCGTCGAGGTCCATCAGCTCACCTTCTTGAGCAAGGCACTTCGTCCCCTGCCCGAGAAGTGGCATGGGCTGACCGACGTCGAGACCCGCTACCGCCAGCGCTACGTCGACTTGATCGCCAACCCGGAAGTGCATGGTATCTTTGCGACTCGCAGCAGAATCATCTCGGGGATTCGCTCGTTTTTGATCGAGCGGGGATTCCTCGAAGTGGAAACGCCGATGATGCATCCGATTCCCGGCGGTGCGGCGGCCAAGCCGTTCGTGACGCATCACAATGCGCTCGGGGTGGATCTGTATTTGCGCATCGCGCCGGAACTGTACCTGAAGCGGCTGATCGTCGGCGGCTTCCCCCGCGTGTTCGAGATCAACCGCAACTTCCGGAACGAGGGGATCTCGACGATCCACAATCCGGAATTCACGATGCTGGAGTTCTACGTTTCCTATGCCGACTACCACGATCTGATTATTCTGACGGAAGAGTTGATCACCTCGCTGGCACAACAGATTCTGGGAAAGACGCTTATCGAGTATCAGGGCAAAGAGATCAATCTGACCCCTCCCTGGCGGCGCTGGTCCTACCACCAGGCGATCCTCGAGGTGAACAAGCTGGATGAGTCGGTGCTGCACGATAAGGAAAAGGCGACGGCGGCGGCCAAACAGCTGAACGTCCCGGTCGATCCGAAATGGCCGCTGTTCAACATCGTGAACGAAATTTTCGAGGAAACGGTCGAGCCGAATCTCTTCCAGCCGACCTTCATCACGGACTATCCCATCGAGATTTCGCCGCTGGCCAGACGGAAGGATTCCAATCCCGCCCTCACCGACCGGTTCGAGCTCTACATCGCCGGGCGCGAAATCGCCAATGCCTTTTCCGAGTTGAACGATCCCCTCGATCAGCGCGAGCGCTTCGAAGGCCAGGCGGTGCAGCGGGCCGCGGGCGATGAAGAAGCGCATCTGGTCGACGAGGACTTTCTGCGCGCCCTGGAGTATGGCATGCCGCCGACTGCCGGCGAAGGGATCGGCATCGACCGCTTGATCATGCTCTTCACCAATCAAGCCTCGATTCGCGATGTGGTGCTCTTCCCCCAATTGCGGCCGGAGAAATGACGACCCGTGACACTCCCCTATGAAATCTTCGTCGGGCTGCGCTACTTGCGCGCCAAGCGTCGCAACCGGACGATTTCCCTGAACACGTTCGTGTCGGTAGCCGGCATCACCCTCGGTGTCGCGGCATTGATTGGCACGGTGGGGATCATGACGGGATTCAAGGAGGATATTCAGGCCAAGATTCTGGGGACGACAGCCCATATTGTCGTGCAGGACCGCATGAGAGACGGCATGAGCAACTATAATGCGACGACCCAGCAGGTTGAAGCCGTCCCCGACGTGGTAGCGGCCACGCCCTTTATTCTGAAACAGGTCATGCTGACGACTCAGACCAGCGCCCAGGGAGTGGTGATCCGCGGTATCGATCCGCAGCGCGAAGGGAAGGTGACTGAACTGGCGAAGAACCTGGCAACGGGGCAGCTGGCGGACCTGAGCAAGCCCATACAGGTGAGCCTCCCTCCTCCGGATAATCCGACCGGCCCGCCGCAGCCTTCGGAAAAACCCGGCATCATTCTCGGAAAAGAATTGGCGCTCCGGCTCGGCACCTTCGTCGGCGATACAATCACGGTCGTCTCCCCTGCCGGACCGATCAGCGCGATGGGCATGGTGCCGAAAATCCGCATCTTTGCCGTCGCCGGGATTTTCCAGTCCGGGATGTACGAGTACGATTCGTCCCTGGCCTATATCGATCTCGCGGAAGCGCAGAAATTCTTCAATATGGGCGACTCGGTCACGGGGATCGAGGTCAAGGTCACCGATGTGTTTCGCGCCGGCGAGATTGCCCGCCGGGTGGAGCAGGCACTCGGGTTCAGTTATGGGGCGAGAGACTGGATGCAGATGAACCGGAATCTCTTCTCGGCGCTCAAGCTGGAAAAAACGATGATGTTCCTTCTGCTGGTTCTCATCACGATCGTGGCTTCCTTCAACATCGTGAGCACCCTGACCATGATCGTGACGGAAAAGCAGAAGGAGATCGCGATTCTCAAAGCGATGGGCGCTACCAAGAAGAGCATCCGCCGGATTTTCATGTTGAACGGCTTGATCATCGGGCTGTCCGGTACGGCGATCGGCATTCCGTTGGGCTACACCTTTCTCTGGCTGATCGAAACCTTCTGGACGTTCGATCCGACCGTTTATTACATCTCCAAGATCCCCGTTCATGTGCTGGCTGAAGACGTGCTCCTGGTGGCAGGCTCGGCCATCCTGATCAGCTTTGCGGCAACCGTCTATCCGTCGTTTCAAGCGGCGAAGCTCGAACCGGTGGCGGCGTTACGCTATGAATAGCTGTCACGCTACTCGCCGACAGCTCTCAGCAGTCAGCTCCGAGTTATGGCTGAAGGCTGAGCGCTGAAGGCTCTCATTATGATCACCGTCACCGACCTGCATAAGTCGTTTGTCATCGGTGAGCACCACCTTGAAGTGCTCAAAGGCATCAATCTCACCATTGCACGCGGGGAACTGATCGCGATCGTCGGCGCCTCCGGAGCCGGCAAGAGCACCATGCTGCATATCCTGGGGTTGCTCGACCAGCCGACGAAGGGAACCGTGCTGTATGAGGGGAGGGATCTCTTCCAGCTATCCGAAACGGACCAGGCTGATTTTCGCAACCGCCGGATCGGCTTCGTCTTTCAGTTTCATCATCTCCTGCCGGAATTCACGGCGCTGGAAAACGCCTGCATGCCGGCTTTGATTCAACGACGGGAGCCGGCCGAGATCGAGAAGGAAGCCGTGGCGATCCTCGAGGAAGTCGGACTCGGAGCCCGCCTCCATCACAAGCCGGGCGAACTGTCCGGCGGCGAGCAGCAGCGTGTGGCGGTCGCCCGGGCGCTCCTCCAAAAACCGGATCTCGTGCTTGCCGATGAACCGACCGGCAATCTGGACACCCACACCGGCGATGCACTGTTCAGCCTCATGCGCGAGTTGAATAAAACGCGGGGCACCACCTTCGTGATTGTCACCCACAACGATAAGCTGTCGGCCCAGGCTGATCGGATCGTACATATGCAGGACGGTCAGATCATCTAACAGGATACTGAAAAAGTCTCTCTTCTCAGCTTTTTGAGCATCCTGAACCTACTAATGCTTGACGATTCCTCAATCCTTACATAGACTTGGTAACTTCCATGAATCTGCATGAACCAAGCGACATGACGCGAACTTCCGGACCAATTCGGATCCTTCTCTATCTCTGTCTCTCCCTGGTTGCAACGCCGGCAATGGCCGTGGAATTTGCCGTCGTCGGCCCCCGTGCAGCCGGCATGGGCGGGGCCGGAGTGGCCGTGACCACCGACGCGTACGCCACCTATTGGAATCCCGCTGGGCTGGCCATGGTCAAATCCATGGACATTCGGATTCAAGGGACCGCGCAGGGAACTGCTCGATTGGGGATCGCCAGTGCCTTACACGACCTCCAGGACTTCAACCCGAATGATACCTCAGCCGGCAACCAGGCAAGGGCCCAGGGCATTGCCAATCAAATTAACCAGCCCGGAGCGACAATCTCCGGAGTGGGCACCGGAGGTCTCTACGTCAAGGGACACCTTGGTGAACATGCGTTCGGGTTCAACGTATCGGATGTCTTCACGTCCGGAGGGTTTGTCAGTTCACCGGTGGTGCTCACGGGGACCAATATTCGCGGTCAAATGACGTTGCAAGGACTCGAAGCCCGGCAAGCGGCCTTCTCCTATGCCTATGCGTTCGCCGATAAGACGTTTGCCCTCGGTGTCACCGCCAAGCTGATTCAAGGCGCCGCCTACACCAGTACGGCCAACCTCGAAGGCGGCCAGGATCCTAACCTGCTCGACAACCTTGGCAAAGCGAAGATATCAACGTCGTACGGCATCGATGTCGGAGCCATCTATCGGCCCTCTTCATGGCTGCGGTTCGGCGTGATCGGGAAAGATCTCAACCAACCGACGTTCGACGCGCCGAACGGGAGCGAATTCAAGTTGACGCCGCAAGTGCGCGGTGGAGTGGCGGTGAATCCCTGGTCGACGATGACGATTACGGCGGATATGGATATCACCTCCAATAAAACGCTTACACCCGGCCTCAAGAGTCAGGTGTTGAGCCTCGGAATGGAACAAACGATTCTGTCGGAGTTTCTTTCGTTCAGAGTGGGGACATACAAGAACGTGCAGGATGCGGGATCGATCTTTACGCCGACGGGCGGACTCGGCATCAGAATCTACTCATTCCGTTTGGATATTGCCGGCGGCTACGACTTTAACGAAGGCGGCGGGATTGGCTCCGCCGCGCTGGCCTGGACATTTTAAATGGTATACTGAGCGCATGTTCAAACTTCATCAGCTCCGACGCAGCATCTTTATTTGTCTTCTTTCGCTCCTGATCGCCGGCTGTGGCGGTTTACAGGAGGTCTGGGAAGGCCCGAGCGCGAAGGTGTTTCGGCCGCAGGCGATCGCCGTGCTCCCGCCGATGGCGAGTCAGTATGACAGCGCGCGCGAAGACATTCAGGATGTCCTGTCGGCGGCGTTGACCAAGGTGGCCCATGTCGAGCGTGTCATTAGTCCGGAAACCGTGACGGATGTGTTCCAGGCCTCGAAAGAAGCGTTCGATTCGCTCGTGTTCTACTTCTCTCGCCTGGAAATGACCGGCCATTCCGACAAGGAAGCCGCCATCAAGCTGGGGAAAGCCTTGAACGTCGATTCATTCATCGTCGTTCGGGTGAATGCCTGGGAATATGCCCGCAAGGAAGGCGATAACGTCGGCCGCGTCGGACTCAGCTTGCGGCTGATCGATGCCACAACCGGCACGACGGTCTGGAAGGCGCGGCATGAAAAATCCAGCAGCTATATGTTTTACAGACCCAACTTGAAGGATGTCGCCACCGAATTGGCCAACGAAATGATCGCGTTCATGCCTCCGCAGCCAAAACGCTAGCCTCTCTCCCCCATCACGACGTAGCCGTCCGCCCCCTCCCCGATGGAAATACCGGCACGATTGCGTTGCGGGGATCAGACTCGCGACGAGATTATCACACTGATGCCGGGCTGGAAGCCATGGCCGCCTTGAGGGAACGGACGAAACCCGCGACCTGCGTGACCATGCCGGGCTGCTGCTGGTGCGCGGCGATGCGTTTGACGATCGCGCTGCCCACGATGACACCATCGGCCACGGCCGACACGTTCGCGGCATCGTCAGGAGTCGCAACGCCGAATCCCACTGCAACGGGAGTCTTCGAGACTTTCCGGATCTTCTCCACGTTCCGTCCGACTTCGGCGACGTTGTTGAGCTTCGCGCCGGTAATCCCGGTCAGTGAGACATAGTAGACGAACCCTTGCGACTGGCGGGCGACGAACATCCGTCGCTCGGCCGTGCTGGTTGGCGCGAGCAGGAAAATCAGCTGAAGTCCAGATTCCGCCGCCGGTCCTTTGAGGGGACCCGCTTCATCCGGCGGCATGTCTGGCACGATCAATCCATCGACGCCGGCTGCCACCGCTTCCCGGCAAAACCGCTCCGGCCCGAACGCATGGATGTTGTTGTAGTAGGCCATCAGGACGAGCGGGACCTGCGTCTTGGTCCTCAACTGCTTCACCATCGGGAGGATCTTGCGAAGGGACGTTCCGCTCCGGAGCGCTCGTTCGGCTGCCTGCTGAATGACCGGTCCGTCGGCGATCGGATCAGAAAAGGGTACGCCTAGCTCGATGATGTCCGCGCCTGCCCCTTCCAATTCAAGGACGAGCTGTTCAGTTTCCGCCAGCGTGGGATCGCCCGCCATGATATAGGCGATCAGCGCTGCCTCTTTCCGTTCGTGCAAGCGCGCAAAGGTCCGGTCGATACGGGATGTCACAGCGTGATCCCTCTCATGCGTGCGACCTGCTGCACGTCTTTATCGCCACGGCCGGAAAGGTTGATGATCAGGATCTGCTGTTTCTTCATCGTCGGCGCGAGTTTGACCGTGTGGGCGATCGCATGGGCGCTTTCGAGTGCCGGCACGATCCCCTCTTCCCTTGCCAGAAGGTCGAAGGCGGCCATCGCTTCATCGTCGGTGGCCGAGGTGTAGGTGGCTCTGCCGATTTCACGCAAATAGCTATGTTCAGGGCCGACGGCGGCATAGTCCAATCCGGCGGACACGGAATGAGTCAGATTGATCTGGCCGTCTTCGTCTTGCAGCAGATAAGTCATCGTTCCCTGCAGGACGCCGGGCTTGCCTCCCGAAAATCGCGCGGCATGCTTCCCGCTGGCTACGCCGAGGCCGCCTGCTTCAACGCCGATCATCTTCACTTTCTTATCGCCGATGAACGCATGAAACAGGCCCATCGCGTTGCTTCCCCCGCCCACGCAGGCCACGAGACAAGCCGGCAATCGGCCCTCGGCGGCCA
The DNA here is from genome assembly GCA_035455145.1 of Nitrospira sp. GTDB lineage: Bacteria > Nitrospirota > Nitrospiria > Nitrospirales > Nitrospiraceae > Nitrospira_C. The sequence continues at coordinate 1,572 of DATIFR010000129.1, read as the reverse complement.
AAATCTGCTTGCGTGTTTCCTTGCCGATAATCGACTGAAAATCGCGGATCATCATCGGATAGGGATGCGCGCCGAGCACCGACCCCAGAATATAGTGGGTGGTGCGGATGTTCGTCGTCCAATCGCGCATCGCTTCGCTGATAGCGTCTTTGAGCGTCCGGCTTCCGGCATCCACACCGGTAACGGTCGAGCCGAGGAGGCGCATGCGGAAGACGTTGAGCGCCTGGCGCTGCATGTCCTCGGTGCCCATGTAAATTTCACATTGCAAGCCGAACATGGCCGCGACGGTGGCCGTCGCGACGCCGTGCTGGCCCGCGCCGGTTTCGGCGATGATCCGCGGCTTCTTCATCCGCTTGGCCAGGAGTCCCTGCCCGATGGCGTTGTTGATCTTATGAGCGCCGGTGTGACAGAGGTCTTCGCGCTTGAGATAAATTTTGGCTCCGCCGAGACGCTTCGTCAGACGTTCGGCAAAGTAGAGCTGAGTGGGCCGGCCGACATAGTGCTTGAGGTAATAGGCCAATTCGGCCTGGAACCGTCGATCTTTCTTGGCCTTCGCGTATTCCTGCTCCAATTCCAGCAAGGCCGGCATCAACGTTTCCGGGACGTAGCGTCCACCGTATGCCCCGAACCGGCCGCGATTGTCAGGAACGATTGCCACGCTGATCCTTCTGTGATTGAAATGTCGGCAGTATAAACGGCCTCAGGTCGAGGAGACAACCCTGACTGCTTGCAACAATGCCCGCACCTTGCCGTGATCCTTCTTACCCGGTGCGGATTCGACACCGCTGCTGACATCGACGCCGTAGGGGCGTACCGCCCGGATCGCCTCGGCCACGTTCTCCGGCGTCAGACCCCCGGCCAGGAGTATCGTGGCAGCCTTCGCCGCTTCGGCGGCCAATCCCCAGTCGATGACATGACCGGTTCCCCCATAGGCCTTCTCGGAAAAGGCATCGAGGACGAAGCCGCGGACCCCAGCCCGGCCCTGGAATTCGGCCAAGGCGAGGAAACTCGCTCGATCTTTCAATCGAAGGGCTTTCATGACCGGCCGGCCAAGTTCCTGGCAATAGGCGGCTGTTTCGTCGCCGTGCAGTTGAGCCAACGCGAGACCGCAGTTATCCATGACGGTTCGAACCGTGGCTGAATCCTCGTTGACGAATACACCGACCGGCATGACCAACGGCGGCAGGCTCGCCACGATCCGCTTCACCACCGCCGCCTCGACGTACCGCGGACTCTTTCGATAGCAGATAAACCCCAGAGCATCGGCGCCGGCTTCAACGGCGACGGCGGCGTCCTCTAAATTGGTGATCCCGCAGATTTTGACTTTGCAACGATTCAACATGCTCATGCCGGTGACGAGGCTGCGACCCCTCGTAATTCACGGACCTTGGCGCCGAGATTCTCCGCCCTGATCAGAGACTCGCCGATCAACATGGCGTGCACGCCGATCTCCAGGAGCTGTTCAACATGCCCCCGCTCGTGGATCCCGCTTTCACTCACGATCAATTTGTCCGACGGAATACGGGGAGCCAGGCGTTTGGTGACGGTCAGATCCGTCGTGAATGTCTTGAG
>DATIFR010000128.1:0-1303 GCA_035455145.1 Nitrospira sp. | reverse complement strand
AGAAGGAGATGAATCGAAAGATCTCTTCCGCCTCATCCCCTTTGAGCAGGTCGGCGTTGGAATAGCAGAAGGCCCGCCCCTCGGCATCTTGCGCCAGGAAGACGAGAATGCTGGGTTGCCGACGGCTGCGGGCGGAGACATAGTGGCGCTCGATCGTCGGTTTTTCGCCATAGTACGGGACTGAGTGAAAGTCGAGATTGAACGATTCGCCCGGAAAGAGGTCTGAATCCGATACCAGTTCGTGCCATTCGGCCAGAAGGCGATTCGTCCTGATGGGAGTGATTCTCGACGAGTATTCGGACAGGTAGCTCTTTTTGGGAATGGCGTTGAGTCCGGAAAACAAGGCGAGCCCCTCGTCCGACACCAAGGCCATGATATGGCTCTTGCGTTCGATCGACCAGAGTTTCAGAGCGAGCGATGCACGCAGCGCATGCTCGGCCGGAATCATGTTCGAACCCGGCAGTCGGCCGGCGGCTGCCAACCTGTCCGTGTTGAGCCGGACCAAGTCCGGCACAAAGAGAAAAAGGCCGCCACAACGCGTGCTGAACGCCCGGGGCTCAAGAGAAAATTCCCGAACGTCTGCCACGGCTTCCACTGTGGGACGGGGATAATCCGGACGCTCTTCGTCGAGACGCCGTGGAAGCGGAGCGAATCCTTCGGCTTTCAATACCTCGCGTACCGCCGTGGGACTCAAGGGTCGGCCCCGCTCCTTCAACGTCTGGCTGATTTCGTAGACCGAACAGTTCTGCTTCCGCAGGCTGATGATCAGATCGCGGGCCGCGGACTTCTTGGGCTGGGACTGAGGCCCGTGATGGGGAGAAACGAAGAAGACAGGGTCTGGATCCCGGCGAAAGTGATGGCAAAGGACATGATAGGAGCCCACGCTGTAGCCGAAATCGCGGGCGACCTCTTTGGGGGGCCGGTTGTCCACAAAGTAGGCCCGCAGGGCCTCGTAAATGCGCTGTTTTGGGTTCCGGGGTTCGAGGAAGAAGCGGCGGCATTCACTTAGGTCTTTAGGTGCGCTGATTCTCATGAGCCAACGATAAAACACACAATATGTAGTGTCAAGGAGATTCAGAGCCACAATCCATTGTTTGCCCGAGAGGCTGATTCTACAAGCGATGACAGGCGTATTCCAGAACCGCAGAGATTTGGAGAAGGTCGAGAAAAGTTGAGCTATAACGTATCACGATCATGATTCGGAACACCATATTGATAAGTGACGACACTTACGGCACAAGCCGAATAGCCGGGTACCCATGGAAATGGCCGGAATTTCAAATGCCGTCGTGGCGACAAAGCA
>DATIFR010000127.1:0-1826 GCA_035455145.1 Nitrospira sp. | reverse complement strand
TGCGCAACCCGGACAAGCGCGTGAAGGAGTTGGTCGGATACGTCAAGAGCTTGAACATCAAGACACCCTGTCTCGACTTTGCGTTGGCAGTTGAACAGGTGACCGCGGCGAAGAAGGATAATTTGATTCTGAACGTGGACGGGACGATGGCGGCGGTGCTCGTCGATATCGGTTTCCCGGTCGATAGCTTGAACGGCTTCTTTATCCTCTCGCGCACGATCGGCTTGATCGGCCATTGGGTGGATCAGAAGCGCCAGGACAGCCGCTTGATCCGGCTGTTCGATTACCTGGTGAACTATGCGGCGCCCAAACGACGGGAAGTGCCGCCGTTGAAATAGAGCTGAATGCTGACAGCTAATGGCTTTCAGCCGTCAGCCAAACCGGACGGAGAAAATATGTCACTCGATCTAGCGAAGAAACTTTATACGAAAATGCCGGAAGTCTTTACCAAGGCTCGGAAGAAATTCGGCCGCGGGTTGACGCTGGCGGAGAAGGTGCTCGTTTCTCACGCGGACAATTTCGACACGCAGACCTGGGAGCGCGGCAAGGCGATGCTGGCCCTGCGTCCGGATCGAGTGGCGATGCAGGATGCGACGGCTCAGATGGCCATGTTGCAGTTCATGCAGGCCAATAAGAAAAAAGCCGCTGTGCCGAGCACGATTCACTGCGACCATCTTATTAGAGCAGAGATGGGTTCCGAGAAGGACCTGCTTCGCGCGATGGATGAAAACAAAGAGGTTTATAACTTCCTGGCCTCGGCCGCGAAGAAGTACGGGATTGGATTCTGGAAGCCGGGCGCCGGGATCATCCATCAAGTCGTGTTGGAAAATTATGCGTTTCCGGGCGGCCTGATCATCGGCACCGACTCCCATACGCCGAACGGCGGCGGGCTTGGCATGTTGGCGATCGGCGTCGGCGGAGCGGATGCGGGTGAAGTCATGGCCGGCCTGCCCTGGGAAGTGCTCCATCCGAAATTGATCGGTGTGCGGCTGACCGGTAAGTTGAGCGGCTGGGCCTCGCCGAAGGACGTAATTCTGTATCTCTGCGGTTTGCTCACGGTCAAAGGCGGAACCAATAAGATCGTCGAGTACTTCGGTCCGGGCGCCGAAACCATCAGTGCCACCGGTAAGGGCACCATTTGTAATATGGGTGCGGAGCTGGGTGCCACGACCTCTGTGTTCCCCTTCGATCAAAAGATGGTGGCCTATCTGAATATTACGGACCGGGCCGATCTCGCGAATCTCGCCATCTCTCACAAGGAATTGCTCGTGGCGGATCCGGAAGTCTACCAATCGCCGGAGAAGTACTACGATCAAATTGTCGAAGTCGATCTCTCGAAGCTGGAGCCGCACGTGGTTGGTCCGCATACGCCGGACTTAGCCAGGCCGATTTCCAAGTTGGCGGCGGAGGCGAAGGAAAAGGGCTATCCGGTCGAATTGAAGGCGGCGCTCATCGGCAGCTGCACCAATTCGTCGTATGAAGACATCAGCCGGTCGGCTCACATTGCGCAGCAAGGTTTGAAGGCGGGGCTCAAGGCGAAGACGTCCTTCCTCGTGTCGCCTGGCTCCGAGCGCATTTATCATACGATGAAACGGGATGGATTCCTGGACACGTTCGAGAAGTTGGGTGGAACGGTGTTGTCAAACTCCTGCGGCCCCTGCATCGGTCAGTGGAAGCGGGCCGATGGGGTGAAGGGCAAGGCGGATTCGATCGTCAGTTCGTTCAATCGGAACTTCCCAGGCCGCAATGATGGCATCAACGAAACCTTGTCGTTCCTTGCAAGCCCGGAAGTCGTGACGGCCTATGCCATCACGGGGGATTTGGGC
>DATIFR010000126.1:0-10561 GCA_035455145.1 Nitrospira sp. | reverse complement strand
TATAATTCGTGCCCCACACTGTGCCGGTGCCGTTGTCGTAACAGGGGCCTTGCGATTTGCGGTAAAGACACAAGGCTTCGTACAGCGACTCCGCCAAGGGTGCATAGGCCTGGGTTTGACTGTTTCTAATATTCGTGACCGAAGACGCGATGAAATTCTGCTCGAAAGCGAACTGGAGGCTCCCACCGTTCCCGGTCGAGGCGTTCACGAACATGACCGCTACATGCATGTTGTCCAACCGCATCGTCTGAAAGACTCCCAACGACCGCTCACGCATGTAACACACCCGGTGGCCGGCAAACGTCGAAAGGTTGGGGTCGGGGCAGGTGCCGTTGACGCCTGTGCCCGAGGGCACGTCCGGTTCCGACGTCAAATCGACTTTGATATTGTATTGATTGCCGGGGCTGTCATCGAACGGCGAGACCGTTGCATTGTCGTTGACGTAGATCGTTCCCTCCCCTGACCCGAAAAAGCGGCCTGTTGTGATGGTCCCTCCGCTGTTGAGATTGACCGTGGGCGACGGCAAACCGCTTGGCACACGGCCGGAGAGTGTGGTGTTGTCGACGAATTTCACATACCGCCAGCATGCCGTGATATTGCTGCCGCCGCCGGACTGAGTGCACCCGGTCGTGGAGCCGTTTTCACCGGTCAGGTTTGTTCCGGCTAAAGAATTCGCTGTCCCATCCAGGTTGGCCTGGGCGGGAAGCGGCCTCCCTCCGACCAAGACCTGGTAAATCACCTCCTGCTTGCGCATCGTCAGCCAATTGAGGAAATTACCATCCCACATGCTGGTCGCGCAGGTGTCGCTCACCGTCGCTTTGACCGATCCGTACACGAAGCTATTGCTGCTATAGCTGTAGCAGCGGAGCGGATCGAAGGCGCCATAATATGCATAGCTGGAATTGAAGGTATCGGCAGGAGACGATTCTGTCGCGCCCGTGAGCACATTCCCGTTCAAATCCACCGCCCGCAGATCAGTGTTATCGACGCCACCGCCGCTGGCGGTGGCGCCGTCCACCGTGACGTTGGCAGCATAATACGGAATGTTACCGGCACCGACAGTGGCCGTGCCGGTTTTATACGAGAGGGGATACCAGTGGTTTGATCCGGCATAGGCGGCTTCCAGCGTATAGTTCCCCATATCGACGAGGAACAACACGTTCGGTGGGACGTTTTGATTGAGAAAGATCGGATAGTTCGTATAGTCAGCCATATTTTGCGCGGACGCTTTCCCGGGAAGTCCCAATCCAACGGACGCACAAAGCAGTGCAGTCGCAAGTAAACGAATCAAGGCTGCTTCGATGTATTTCCGCTTCATGTTGTCCTCCCGGTGAAACGCACAACCGACGCGTTGCCGCGAACGGTCGTGGGAGTGTAGATTTTCAACGTTGCACGAACCATCCATGCGAAACCGCGACATGGCCTTCGGCACCTTCCTCATGGCTGTTTTTGACACCCGTCGCCCGTGAGGGCGCAGGCGTAAAGCGACGACACGCGATTTTCCGTCCCGGTGGCCGTATTCGTGGCGATACAGGTGATACGGAAATAGACGTCGGAGCCATTGGAGCCGGCGCCGACACCGGTCCCGTCGTAGGCGGCAAATTGCTGTTGGCCGGACCCGGCTCGCAGCTTGATATACAGCCTGTCGATATCGCCGACGACGTTATAGGGCCCCACGGTCATTTGAATGTTGGGGGCGGCCGCAAGCCCGGTCGGCCCGACCCCGACCGCCACATCGATGTTATTTTCCGGGTTTCCCATAATCTCGTTGCCAAGAATCGTCGGGTTATTGTTCGTGGCGACCACTGGTCCGGCCGGCGCCACAAGGACCGCCGGGATCGCCGCGCCGTTTTCCGGAAGCAGCGTTTGCAAAATGACATTGGCTCCGGTCCCCAGGCAGGATTCAGCCGCTTGCCCCGCCGATTCCATTGTCCGTTGCATTCCCGCCATGTTGTTTTCCAAGCTGCTGGCCGTGATGGCGGCGATGCCGAGGACCGTCAGCATCAACAGCACCATTATGACCGTCAACAAGGCCATGCCTCGCTCGTCGTTCAGTCTGCCGAGCGACCAGCTGCATTGATCTCTCACCCGAGCTGCTCCGTTACAAACCGACATTTCGGGTCTCCACCGTCTTCACCAAGATCCGGCGCCGATGATTCGGATCGGCCGGAAGCGTATGGTCACTGGTCACCGTCATGGCTGGCGACCCTACGACGGCTCCGCTGGTCTCCCCAAACCCTTGATCAGTTTTTGATTGTCTGGCTACCAACGCGACCTGCACCAATTGGATTTTGTCCGGAGTGAGCGGTGCCGTCGTCCAAGGAACATTGCTCAGAAAATCCGCAAGGTCAAAACTGCCGTTCCCACTCACATCATCGATGATCCGGTCGGGAAGCCCGCTGTTGATGGCTGCCACACAGCCATCGCACGCATAGGCCAGTTGAAGATCCTCAATCCCTTCCGCAATCGGGGTCTCAGCGTTGGGACTCGTCACGGCTGCCCCGGCTACGCCTCTCGTCAGACAAGGGGCATTGCCCATGCAGAGATTGCCGGGATCAGGGGGAAGCACGACTTGATACCGAATGCATTGCAGCAGGTAGACCTGGTCTTCCTGCTGGAACCAGAGAGGGGGAGGGATCGACACGTCAATGGTGCTGGCCGAGGCGTCAAATCCCGTCACCTTCACGGTGGAGGACCCCCCAATGGAAATATAAGATTGATTGGCTACAAGGCCTGAACTCACCATGTCGGCCACTGCTCCTGGCTGAAGCTTGATCTGTGCGATGCCCGCCGAGGTCGTCGGACTGTACAAGGTCCATCGTTTCGGATCGGTGTAAGTCGCATCGGTCCTCGTTGTCGGTACCAGCAATTGCACCGAATCCGGTCCGCTATCGGCGCCGGTGGCGGTTTGATCGTTTGGCACGATGACATTCGTGCAATTCCCTATCTGCACACCGGGATTTCCAAAACCGGCCATCTTGAGATCCCTGGCAAGCAACTCCATCGCCAGCCGCACATTCTGCTGGGTATCGACGATTTGCTCATTGGCCCGCAACGACTTACTCGTGGTCGTCAGAATGGTAAACGCCGCCGCTACGACGATGACTCCGACCGCGAGGCCAAACATGAGTTCGATCAGAGTGACTCCCGCTTGTTCAGCGGAGGCGCGCGTGAGCGACCGACGGGTCTGCATAACCATAGTCGTGTCTTCTCCCGTCATTCGGGCGCGACCACTCGATTGAGCGTCAAGGATCGCGGTCGCTTCTTTGTGGAACCACTGTTCACGGAGCCCAGCCAGCTAATAGTCACGGTGACATTCCTCTGGCCAAGGGCCGTCGGCGGGATCGGGTTCAGGTCTACCGTGACCTTGCCCTGGACATTTTCGAGCTGGGTGTTTTTCACGAGACTGTCCCAGAGCTGACAGTCTCCCTTCGCCTGCGGCTGCGCCGTGACACTAATGGTCGAGCAGTTGGAGGGACTCTGTGTATCAATCCCGTTATAACTGACCGCGTTCCGTCGGTTGAAATAGACGCGCTCCATCATGTCCGACGCCAACGTTGTGATGCGTGTCAATTCGCTCGCATCAACATTCTTGACCAGCGCGATCGCCTGCATTCCCGACATGGCAAGAAGGCCCGTGCCCAACAGCACCGCGGCCAGCATTCCTTCCAACAAGGAAAAGCCTTGTTCCCCCTTGCATCGGGAAAAGCCGTGTCTCCGCATCGTGTCTACCCGTGAAAACATCATGGGCAAGGAGTTCCGCTTGAATTCGCAGACCAGTTCACTTTGCCGGATGGAATAATCGTGACGGAATATTGACGGTTATACCTGTCACACACTCCGATCGACTGCACCCCGGTGCCTCCGTTCGTTCGGATGCCCAACGATGAAAAACTCACCGTGATCGGACTCCCGACGACCGACATCACCCCGGAGGTGAAACTCTTGTCGTCAATCACCACCGCTCCCGATGAGGACACTGCGGAAATGTGAATCTGCCCCCCCAAATTCTGCACGGTCACATTCACAGATCTGTTTCGGTTCATTCCCGCCATTCTAGCCAGGGTCATCTGCGTTGCAATCTCCGATGTCGCCGCCCGAAGCTGGGACTGCGCCTGCCACCGTAAATAATCGGGCATCCCAAGGGCTGCGGCGATTCCTATGATGGCGACCGCGATCATCAGCTCGACCAGCGTGAAACCGGTTTGTCTGGCTGTGAACATCTGCATCGTGCTAGCCCTCTGAAGCTGGCCCCGTCAGTAGACAGAACGAGGCACATTCAAGCAGAGCAAGGGGCGTGCCGATCCTGCCTTCTCTCATTCTTTGCTAAGCTATTGAATCTCCTGCCTCCTATGATCGTTCTCTCCTCGTCGGCCACTTGAAAACAGTAGCGAGTCGACAATTTTTGTCGCCCGTCATCAAGAAGTGTTCTGGTAACGTGTGGCCATCGGCACACCTCAATCACGCATCGACCCAACTCGTTGCAGGGCACGGGGAGACGAAAAGATGCCTTCATGCTCGAGGATATTCTGCGTTGCCTGATTTTTGGTCCGTCTCCGCGGAGCCTCCAGAGTCCAGAGCGTACCCTTGAGACAGCATCGCTCGTCGACGGTAAATAACAAGCCTCGCCTCTTTAAAGACCGTGCGACTTCTTCTCTGGTATTCCGATCACCAGACCGCCCGGCACATCGTTCATCTGTAAAATCTTTCTTGAGATTCCAGGACGGTGCCTTGCGGCATGAGGACTGGGGACTCGAGATGTGGGAGACGACAGAACGCGAGGGCGGCCAGTCTCCTGGCCGCCCTCCGTCTATGCGACTTGTGCTGCTAGCATAGTGAACAGGTAGGCGAAACAGTCGGAGCAGGGGCCGGCGCCGGATCTGTAGTCGTAGTGGTGGTTGGAGGCGGTACCGGTACCGGTGCTGGCGTCGGATCGGGCACTCCGGACCCTCCAGGTCTGTGAGCATCCTGTTTCCGCCGAGCGTTGTCCCGGCCCTCGAATCCGTGGTCGCCGGCAACGTCATTCGCATGCCTCAGCCCCTGGCCCCGGTGACTATCACTCGTTGAGTTGCCATAGGTGGGGGAACAGTGGGGATCACAGACCACATTCTGTGCCACGCCCACTCCCACTCCCGAAAAAATGAGAGGGAGGGAGAGAACAGCACTTGCGGCAACCATAGTCCGCTTAAACATACGTACCTCCTTGGTACCTGATTGCGAGAACCCTATGGGCCGACCGGCCATACACACAGGGCATTGCCCGATCAATCTCGCATGCGCCGTGCCAGGCTATCTGAGTCCAGACTCTGCGAAAATAAAGGGCAATTCCCCCACGAGGGCATTGCCTACACGACAATTTGTGCGCAAGTGACAAATATTCGTTGGGAGCAATTTCGTGCAGCGCGCATTGGAATGAGCCTACTGCCATTCGAGCATCGCACACAACCAAACAACTACGTAGAATATGCAGCGAGCCCAGAACAAGTTCAGCTGTTTTTAAGATTCGCCTGATCAGTAGCGGCAGATCATCATGCCAATGACTCAAACATAATTCCGCATCCTTCAGATACGGAAAGATCTGATTGCACGGGGTGTATGCGCCCATCGCACTTCAATCTGCTCCTGGCATCGCCCTGGAAGCTTTCATCCTGTTACGAGGCTGCCTTCGGCTAGTCGCGAACCTTCTTCCCCCATGCTTCATGGGGATAACGTTGATAGCATCCGATGACCAACGCCTTGGAATTGGAAAATTGCCCCTTGTCGATCGGTCTCCCTTTATGCACATTCTGGCGGGTCACGCTGCCATGCATCCCGAGTCACATTGTGTCCCTGGCTGGTGCAGCCCTTGCCTCGCCTAGTCAGGATCCAGAAATTGACTACTTTGCCGCAGCACCTCGCCCATTAAGCTTCTTCGGTGACCTCAACTATGACTCGTCGCTTCGTCTTCACTGCGGGGGCAAGAACGGCGTTCACATTCCCACGTCAGATGCCTCCGGATAATGTACGCGCCTCCTCAGCGCTGTGCCGATCGATCCCAATCACGCGGGCCACTTTCACAGCAGGAGCCTACAAGGCAAAGCAGTCCATGAGGCGATTGAGTCGCCGTTCTATACCTCCCATCGATAAGAGGGACTGAAAGTACGCGCTATCGTCTCGGAGACTCTATCGAGTTACTCGATTGCAACAGCCCGGACGTTGCGGTAGGTAGTGAGGCCTTGGAGTGTTTTCAGAATCCCGTCTTGCAGGAGTGTTACCATCCCACTTTCGATGGCCTTTGGCAGCATCTCAGCCGTTCGAGTTTTCCCCTGAATAAGTTGCTTCATGTCTTCAGTGCCCAGCAGCAACTCATGAAGTGGCACCCGCCCCTTGAAGCCGGTGTGACGGCAGGCTTCACAACCCCGCGCTCGATAGAGCGTCAGTTGCTCGCTGTACTGCATGGTGAGAGGCTTCCAGAATCTGGTTCCGTAGCCTTCGACTAACTCATCAAACTCCTTGCGCGAAGGATGATAGGCTTCTTTGCATTGTGCGCAAATCCTCTTGCAGAGCCTGGTTGCCAGCACGCCAAGCATCGCATCAGCGAAGTTGAACGGATCGCAACCGAGATCGAGCAGACGGATGACTGTTTCGACCGCGCTATTGGTATGGAGCGTGCTGAGCACCAAATGTCCGGTGAGTGAGGCCTCGATCGCGATATCGGCCGTCTCCTTATCGCGCATTTCGCCAATCATAATGACGTCTGGATCAGCCCTCAGAAACGCACGCATTGCCATCGCGAAGCTCAACCCAATTTTCTGATGAACCTGCACTTGGCGCAAACCGTCCTGCGTGATTTCGATGGGGTCTTCAGCGGTCCAGATTTTCCGCTCGTCGGTATTGATGTGCCGTAGGATGGCGTGCAACGTCGTTGTCTTTCCTGATCCGGTGGGGCCGACGCAGAGAATGATGCCGTGCGGTTTCTCCGCAAGCATCTTGATTGTATGTAACACCTCCGGAGCGAATTCCATTGCCTCCAGGGGCATCGGCTCTTTGGCAGTTAGCAGGCGCAAGACGGCGTCTTCATTTCCTCCTGCAGTGGGTAGCGTTGCCACGCGCAATTCAATCTCGCGTTGCGCCCCAAGTTTGAATCGGATTTTTCCGTCTTGCGGCTTGCGTCGCTCGGCGATGTCGAGATTCGCCATAATCTTAATGCGCGAGACGAGGGCCCGACGATAGCCGGCGGGAACCCGCATGTACGTAAAGCATGTCCCGTCGATGCGAAATCGAATGACGGTCTCTTTCTTGTCCGCAAAGGGCTCGATGTGCAGGTCTGAGGCTCCAAGACGATCGGCTTCGGTGATCAGATGATTGGCCAGCCGCACAATGGCGGAATCATTTTCGTCGACTGCGCTGGGCTGGAATTCGGACGTCGGTTCAAGCGGAATATCCTGAACCAGATCACTGAGAATCGTTCCGATGGAAGAACTGGCTCCCGGCCCCGTCACCGCCTGAAGAAATTGTTCGATATCCCGGCGAAGACCGACCGTATAGCGGATGCTCATACCGGGAAAGCTGCGCCGCACGTCCCATCCCTTTTCAAGATCATGCGGATCATGCGTCAACACATCGAGGCGCTGTCCGTGCCGTGCAATCGGCAGCCAGAGATTCTTCTTCAGATAGTCATGGTTCAGCGTTTTCAATAGATCGGTATCGATGACTGTCCGCTCGTCGTATGGAAGATAGGGGCATTGATAGTAGCTGCTCAGGGCATCGCCGAGAATCTCCTTCTGAACGTGATAGCGGTCCAGCAGCAGGGCCTCGAGGTCTTGTGCACCTTCTTTGGCATCTTCGACCGCGTGATCCAAATCGGCCTGAGAGAGGATCCCGCGGTAGACCAGCGAATCCAGCACGTTTTGTTCGATGGACGCACGCACGAACCTATTCCCACGGCCGGTCTTCTTGTCCGACGGTTCGAGAGAGGCGGCTTCCCCGCTTAATCCTTTCATGGACACGTGCCCCCGACGATCGCGCCTATCCCCACATTGTTTGCTAATATACGATTTGCCGGGTTCCCTGCGCGCGGTAGACAAGGGGCAATCCCCTGAAAAGGCCTCTTCCGAAATCCGCGTTGTACCAGACCTCCATTACTAACCCCGGACTGCTTGTACTAACCGTGCCGGCGGTCATGACGGCACCGTAGAGGCGAATCGAACGTTCAAGCGTGATCGTCCCAGCGGCATACAACACCCCGTTGAAATGAATGTCTGAGAGAGTGACTGGAATTCGGCTGCCGAGCGCGCCCGATCCTTCAGGCGATGGACTCAAGACCGGCACTGAACGTCCAGCCCCGCTAGGTCTCAACAACACATGTCCCTGTACAACCAGCAAGGCTTCAACATAATCGACATCCACGACGAGAGTCCCAAGATTGTCGGGACGCGGTGCTTCTCCGTCCACGGTGTCGATGAATACGAGTCCTTGAGACCGCCCGACTGCCGGCACCGCCAGCACCTCGGAAGGCAACAGCCCGGGATCGGAATCCGTTGCGCCGAGCGGATGGAGTCGGCCCGTTCGATCGAGCCGGTAGTACGTGCCATGGCGTAGCGCCGTTCGCTTCAATCCTTCGTAGTCCCACCGGTCGAGCCGCACGCCGGGAACCGGCTGTTGTTGGAGATGTACATTTAAAGGAAAGACCTGGCTCCCACTCGATGATGGAGGAGCGACAACAGTGATATTGCCGCCGATCCAATAATCGGTCCAGCGATCTTCCAATCGCCCCGTGAGGTCATAGGACTGTCCCGTCACAGGCGCGCTGCTGCTCTTGACGATGACATCCTCCACTCGATTGACCGACAGATCGCCCGTCACGCGGACATCACCCCAGTGGGCGAACACTGGTGAGGCTCCGCCTGGCTGGGGAGCTCCCAACCCCTGTCCCGTCTGCACCGGAGCGCGAATGGCAGGAATATTCAACGCCCCCAGTTGCAATCGGATCGTCCTGGCCAGAGGTCTTCGGCCGACGGTTGATGCCGTCACTTCCAAGGTGCCGAGCAATCCCGGCTGTGAGGGACCGTAGACTTTCAACTTCTCCAAGCGCCCAAGTGCATGCAAAGGGCCGTCAAATCCACTGGGCGGACTGTTCAGGAAACGATCGGTCCCGGAATCAGCTGCATCGAGCAGAATATCTGGCCGATCGGCCGTTCCTATAAATTGGGAGCGGCCGGCTGCATCGAAGAAAGAGGGACCGGTATCGACGTCGCCCAGGCGTTTCGCCAGCAGGTCGGCGATCGGTGGTGGCGTCGTCCCTGCATCATGGAACCAGCTCAGCACCAATTCGGCTGCGGCGTCGGATAACTGCTGCGCGAGATTGTCCTCTCTCATTGCCGTGATGCCCGGTGCGTCTTGGCTGACCAGGTAGAGCGCGGTCATGCCCAAGAGCGCAAGGATAATGACGAGCATGAGGGAGGCCATAAGGACATGCCCCTGAGTTCCGAGGATCGTGGATTCTCTCCATTGTTGCTGTCTCATGGTCACCTCTTCATTGCATCAGATCTCCGGTCAGCTCCGGAGACTCATCTCTCTGATTGCCTTGGACGCGGAGCGTGGAAGCGATAACTCGACGATGATTCTTTTCACGCGGAGGGGCTGTGCCGTGATCCGTCCCTGCTCATCCCAATACGAAAACTTCACGGCTTCGATGTCTCCGACTAACACGCTGGCCCCGCCATCGATCTGGCGCAACAGTCTCATCACTCCTCTTTCGTCCGGTCGACTGTAATAACGCACACGGTTGCTCACCGAGACAGCCGCGCCGATAGGAATCATCCGTGGGATCGGCTCCATGAACGTTAAGAGATTCCGCTGCCCAGGGCGCGCCAACGTGAACTGTTCGCACTGCTCATGCCAACAGACCTGAACGGTCTTCCGATCCGGCCATCCGCGACCATCATCGACGGCGAGGGTCGTCTGGCCGATCGCCGCGGCGGCTGTCACATTGGTCATCAATCCGTGAATGTTCGCCGTAAATTCGATTTCATCCGGCAGGATCACTGACAGCGACCCCACCCCGGCCAGCCGAAATTCCTCTTCAAGCAATTCGAGCCCCAGACGAAGGTCTTGTTGTTGCGCGAGTCGATCTTGTTGGTGTGAGAACCGTTGTTGAAAATACGACAACGATTGGAGTGTCGCGCCGAGCACCAGGAGCCCGGCGGCCATCGCGCTTATCAGTTCAAGCAAACTCGTACCCGATTCGACGCGCCTGAGAAATGTGATCTGCTCCCATGTTTTTCCATCCATCCGCATCGAAACACCTGCTCTAATGACTTCCTGCAAATACCGGGTTTGCGCGTATCGTGGCGACTCGGACCTCGCGAGGTCCACTGCCTGTCATGTACGTGGCGCGCGCTTCGACGGTGACAAACCCGGAATCCGAGAGACTGCCGGGGCGATTGGGGCTAACGGTCCAGGCGAGCAAGACTCCATCCTGTTCCCAGACAGCCGAGTAGATTCCATCCCCCGCGATTTGATCACCCTCTGCCCCATCGTCATGCATCAGCATTTCGTGCAGCCCGTCATGATCGAGATC
>DATIFR010000125.1:0-13086 GCA_035455145.1 Nitrospira sp. | reverse complement strand
CACCGTGCCTGAGTTGCCCGTGTCGAAGCCTCGGTACCTGATGGGGGTGGGGATGCCGGAGAACCTGATCGAAGGCGTGGCGCGCGGGATCGATCTCTTCGACTGCGTGGTGCCGTCCCGTCACGGCAGGACCGGCTGGTTGTTCACGAGTTTCGGGCGTGTCCTGATCAAACAAGCACGGTATCAGCGCGATGAACAACCGATCGATCCGACCTGCGGCTGCCCAGTCTGCGCGCGATACTCCCGAGCCTACCTCCATCATTTGTATCACATGAAAGAGATGCTCGCCTCGCGGCTGAATACGATTCACAACCTCTGGTATTTTGCAGATTTTATGCGCCGGATGCGGGTGGCGATCGGGCAGGGCACGTTCAGCGAATTCCGAGAGGCGTTTTATCGCGCCCAAGAGCGGGAAGCGCCGGAGGTTGCCGCATTGGCGAATCGTGAGGCCGGAACAATACGGCGAACTGCACTGGACGTTTAATCGAGAGAGGGGACCTGTTGTATGTTCATGGAATCTGTCGCGTGGGCTCAGGGAACCGGCGGAGGCGGATCGGGAGCAGGGACGCTTCTGTCACTCGTGCCGTTTGTGCTGATTTTCGTCATCTTTTATTTCTTGTTGATCCTGCCTCAACAAAAGAAGCAGAAACAACAGAAGGCGATGTTGGAGGCGTTGAAGAAGGGCGATAAGGTGATCACGGCCTCCGGAATTTGGGGAACCGTGACCAATCTGGGGAAAGAGACGGTCACGCTTCAGATTGCCGACAATACGAAGATCAAAATGCAGCGGGAGTTCATTTCACGGGTGCGCGCGGACGAAGAAGACAAGGAGTCGTAGTCTGCACAGGACAAAGGGGTTGGAAGCGCTATGAAAAGAGTACGTGGGCGGCTGACGTTATTGGTGCTGGTGCTGGTGGTCTCGGCGGTATTCTTTTTACCGTCGTACCAACCACTGTATCAAGCCTTGCCCGGCTGGGCCAAATCGGTGTTGCCGAATAAAGGCATCACGCTGGGCTTGGATCTGCAGGGTGGGATCCATATGGTGATGGAGGTGGATGAGGATCGTGCGGTGGAAATCGCCGTCGATCGCTCGGTCGTGTCGCTCCAGGACATGTTAGTGGACAAGAAGATCCCCGCTGAATCCGTCAAGCGCACAGGGCCGACGAGAATCACGATTGAATTTCAGAACGCCGATCTCAAGGCACAGATTCAAAAGTTGATCGATGAGTTTCCAACGTTCACGGAAACAGATTCTGCAGGCTCGGCGAATATGCTGGTGTGGGATTTGCGGGAGACGGAGGCGAAGCGCATCAAGGATTCGGCCATCAACCAGGCGCTCGAAACGATTCGCAACCGCATCGACCAATTTGGCGTAGCGGAGCCGCTGGTTCAGCGCCAAGGATTGAAGCAGATTGTCGTCCAACTGCCGGGCGTCAAGGATCCCAAGCGGGCCAAGGACCTTATCAAGGAGACGGCTTTACTCGAATTCAAGATGCTCGACGAAGAGAACCAGATGAAGCTGGATCTTCCGGCGCGTATTTCCAAGGATAAAGAAGCGGACGTTGTAAAGCAGGTCGAGGGCAAGTTGCCGGAGGGAGATCAGATCCTCTTCGAGCGGGCGATAGACAAGGACACGGGCCGGGAATATCGCATTCCCTATCTCGTCAAGAAGCGAGTGATGCTGACGGGGGATGTGTTGAGCGATGCCCGCGTCTCAATCGGCCAATTCAACGATCCCTATGTGTCGATCACGTTCGACGCGAAGGGCGGGCGGGAGTTCGAGCGGATCACCGGCGACAATGTCAAGAAGCGCATGGCGGTGGTGCTCGACAACACGATCTACTCGGCTCCGGTCATTCAGGAGCGGATTACCGGTGGTCGCGCACAAATCACCGGGACATTCTCCACGCAGGAAGCGAACGACTTGGCAATTGTGCTGCGGGCCGGTGCCTTGCCGGCACCGCTCAAGATCATTCAAGATCTGACGGTCGGACCATCGCTCGGACAGGATTCGATTGAAAAGGGCGTGAAGGCAACGCTTGTAGCCGGCGCGATGGTCGTCATCTTCATGATCATCTATTACAGGCTGTCCGGTGTCATTGCGGACTTTGCCCTTGTTCTCAACTTGATCTGTCTGATGGGCGCCCTGTCGGCGCTTACCGCGACCCTCACGTTGCCCGGCATCGCCGGCATCGTGCTGACGATCGGCATGGGCGTCGACTCGAACGTGCTGATCTTCGAGCGTATTCGTGAGGAACTCCGGAGCGGGAAAGCCGTCCGCCTCGCGGTGGATGGTGGTTATGACAAAGCGTTGCTGACGATTATCGATTCCCATGTCACGACGCTCATCACCGGTGTGGCCCTGTTTCTCTTCGGGACTGGTCCGATTAAGGGGTTTGCCGTGACCCTCTGCCTGGGCATCGCGATCAACTTGTTTACCGCGTTGGTCGGCACCAAAGTGATTTTCGACGTGATCAATCAACGCCATAAAGTGGAACAATTGAGCATTTAGCCACGACGCCATCGCCGACGGGCGTTCCGCGGCTTGCGGATCGCTGAGGGCCGATCGCTGTTAGCAAGGGAGTAGGCATGTTAGAAATTCTCGGGAAGACGAATATAGATTTCATGGGGAAACGCCGGTATGCGTTTCTCTTCTCCGGCATCATGGTACTGCTGGGGATTATTGGATTGATTCAGATCGGCCGGGGAGCGGCGAATCTCGGCATAGACTTTGCGGGCGGGACCGCGGTGCAGCTAAAATTCGATCAGCCGGTTCGGATTGATGAGGCCAGGAAGGCCTTGGAGGCCAATGGCCTCGGCGATGCCGAGTTGCAGGAGTTTGGCCAGGATAATAAGTTGTTGATTCGCGTGAAAGCCTCCACGACCATCGAAGAGAAGACCGCGGAGCGCGTGGTGGTCATTTTTACGAAGGAGTTTCCCGCGAATAAATTCGTGGTGGATTCCACCACGGAAATCGGCCCGACCATCGGCAAGAAGCTTCAGGAAGACGCGCTCATCGCCGTGCTCGTCTCGTTTGCCGGCATCATCCTGTACATCGCCGCGCGGTTCGAGTTTCGCTTCGGGATCGCAGCCGCCTTGGCGACTTTTCACGACGTGTTGGCGGTGTTGGGGTCCTTCTATGTGCTGGACAAAGAAATCACCCTCTTGGTCGTGACGGCATTGTTGACCCTGGCGGGCTATTCGCTGACGGATACCGTGGTCGTCTTCGATCGTATCCGCGAAAACCTCCGCACGCGGCGTCGGGAGAGTGAGGAGACGATGATCAACAACGCGATCAATCAGGTCTTAAGCCGGACGATCGTCACCAGTCTGACCGTGGTGCTGGTCCTGATTCCGTTGACTATTGCCGGAGGGGAAGTGCTGCATGACTTTTCGCTAGCCCTTTTGTGGGGCGTGATATTCGGGACCTATTCGTCCATTTTTGTCGCCAGTCCGTTGTTGCTGTTATGGCCGGTAACCTCCGGTCGACTGTTAAAGCGTAGCTAGCCCGATGGGGCGGAGTCGAGGCGCCGATCCTAATCGGCCCTCGTGCGAATACCCATGAACCTCTGGAGTCGGTCCCACAGTCTCCAGCACAAGATCATCACGGCGATCGTGATGGTCGGACTCCTGCCGCTCACGCTCCTACTCGCCCTGACCTACGTCGAAGAGCGCCGTGCCTTGCGCGAAACGACGGGGACAAATTTCAAAGAAGTCGCCGTAGAAGCCGCCCGCCGGATCGAGATGCATGTCAGCCGCGGGATGAACGAGGCGCAACAACTCGCCACCACGCCGTTTCTCCGCACCTCCGTCACGGAAGCCAACCGCACGTACGAGGGCAAAGGTCCGCAAGGCATCCAAGACATGATCAAGGACTGGCAACAGCGCTGGAAGCAGCGAGACAAGCGCAGTGAGTTCCCGCTCTTCATCAACCGGATCGTGACTAACTATCTGATCCGATGGCATGACATTAGAAAGTCCGACTATGTCGGTATTCTCGTCACCGATGCGGAGGGGGCGCTGGTGGTCAGTTCCATCCCGCAAGTGGACTACTACTACGGCAAGACTGCCTGGTGGCGGGCGGTGGTAAAGGGAGGGAACCGGGAGGCCTATGTCAGCGAGATTACGTTTGATCCCGCGTTTGGAACCCATGTCGTTGTCGTGGCCGCGCCGATTTTCGACGACATACAGAAATCCGTGATCGGTGCCGTGACAATTTTGCTCCGTCGCGACACGCTGTTTCACTCGATTGCCGAAGTCTCGATTGGTTCGACCGGTCACGCGATGCTCTTCAGCTCCGACGGCGTCCCGGTGATCTGTCCGATCCTGGCTCCCGAAGAACATTCGATCAATGCTGAATTGGTCAATATCCTCGGTGCGCTCAAAGCGGGATGGGCGGTGGCGGCAGACGATTCGCACGGGAGTCACAATGCCCTCATCGGATTTGCCCCTGTCCGGTTCAGCGACCGGCTTGCGCCAGGCAGTATCGGGGGGAAGCAGTGGATCACGGTGGTTCGCCAGGACCCGCAGGAAACGTTTGCGCCTCTCGCCGATCTTGTGGCCAAGGTGTTGCTGTACGGGTTGGCGGTGCTGGGTGTCCTGTGGGGGACGGGGGTCCTCGTCGCACGCCGCATTGCCCGTCCGATTCAACTCCTGCATGACGGCGTGCAGGAAATCGGAAGCGGCCGACTCGAACAAAGGCTGGAACTCAAAACCGGCGATGAAATCGAACGACTCGCCGAAGCCTTCAACCAGATGGCGGCAAACCTCCAGCGCTCCTTTGGTCAGATCGAGCAGCGGATGGCGGATGTCCATCGACTTGAAGAAAAGTATCGGGATTTGATCGAACATTCCCCCGAAATGATCTATCAGCTGAACCGCAGCGGCCAGTTCGTGCACGTGAATAAGACCGGGCTGGATAAGCTGGGTTATTCCCTCGACGAAATGCTGGCCATGAGGCTCTGGGACCTGGTGCCGCGCGGACAAGAGTCGCCGGTTCTGCACTACCTCGAACAGCTCATGTCGCAAGGGCAAAGCTCTATGGAGACCGTCTTCCTGGCGAAGGACGGGCATCCCATCGACGTCGAAATTCATGCGACCGCTCTCTTTGATGAGGAGCGGGGCGGGCTCGTGCATTCGCGCGCTTTCGTGCGCGACGTGACCGAACGCCATCGATTGGAGCAGGAACTCCAGCACTACACGTCGGGGCTGGAACAGGCGGTCTCGGAGCGGACACAGCAGTTGGTGGCGTCGCAGGCACGCTACAAAGCGCTATTCGATTTGGTCGCGGATTCCGTGTTCATGGTGGATGCGACAGGGACTGTCGTCGCGGTCAACAAGCGGGAGGAGCAGGCGCTCGGCTATGCCGAGTCGGACATCGTGGGGCGCAGCATACACGACGTGGTTGTGCCGGCGCATCGCCAAGCCCTGGCAGGGTGGCTTGCCGACATTGGTACCGGGAAGCGGCAGGTGCCGACTCAGGAGATTACGGTCTTTAACGCGGCCGGGCTCGACACCCCGGTCGAGATGGACTTAATCCGAATCGGCTCCGCCGATCAACTCTTGGTGATGGTGCAACTGCGCGATATCACTGACCGGAAGAAGCTCGAACGCCAACTTCAGACGTATCGCGAAGAACTCGAAGTCAAAGTGCGAGAGCGAACGAGAGAAATTGAAGAGACAAAACAGTATCTTGAAAATCTGCTCGAAAATGCCAACGATGTGATCTATACGCTCGATACCGATCAGCGTTTCACCTATGTGAACAGCAAGGTCGAAGTGTGGGGCTATCGGAAGGACGATCTCCTCGGTCGGCCCTACCTTTCGCTCCTCTCGAGGCGTCACCGGGGCCGGCGCCTCAAGAATACCTTGGACATCGGCGCCAAGCAGGTCTACGAGGTCGAGGTGGTGACCCGCATGGGCGAGATACGCACGGTCATGGTGAGCGTCTCCCCTCTTCAGGGTGTGGACGGAGAGATTCTGGGTGTTCTCGGCATTGCGCGCGACATGACGGAAACGAAGAAGTTGGAACAGCAGATCAGGAACTCGGAAAAACTCGCCTCGGTCGGAAAGCTGGCGGCCGGTGTCGCCCATGAAATCAACAATCCGCTGGGTGGAATTCTCAATTGCCTCTACAACCTGCGCAAGGGTGCCTTGTCGCCGGCCCGCCAGGAAGAATATTGGGCCTCAATGGAAGACGGCGTGCGGCGCGTGCAGAAGATCGTCCGGCAGTTACTCGATTTCTCTCAGCAGCACGAGCCGGAGTTCAGTCCCACCGATATCAACCAGGTCGTCGATCGAGTGCTGGTTCTGACCAACCATCTGTTTGCTCCCAATCGGATTGTGCTGGAGACAGAATTGGGTCACGGGCTGCCGAGCTTGATGGTGGACCGGCACATGATCGAGCAAGTTATGATGAATCTGATTCTGAACGCGGTCCAAGCCATGAAAAGCGGAGGGATCTTGACGATTCGGACTTCCGTCGCCGAGGGGATTTGCCGAGTGGAGGTCGGTGATACGGGATCCGGTATTCCACCGGCGGTCCTGCCGCGCATCTTCGATCCGTTTTTCACGACGAAGAGCGAAGGGGAGGGCACCGGACTGGGGCTTTCCGTCAGCTTGGGAATTGTCGAACGCCACGGTGGTAAGATCCTCGTGGAGAGCGAAGTCGGGAAAGGAACGACGTTTACCTTATGCCTGCCGTTGTCGCGCGAGCGTTCGTTGGTGGAACGGGAAAAAGTGTCATGAAAGGTCTCGCCATCCTGCTAGTTGATGACGAGCCCCTCATGCGACTCTCGATGGTCGACGCCCTGGAAGCGGTCGGCTACGACGTGCATGCGGCGTCGTCAGGGACCGAGGGGATCGAAGCGATCCGTCGGAGGGCCTTCGATTTGGTGATCACGGATCTCCGGTTACCCGGTGCGGATGGATTGACGGTGTTGAAAGCGACAAAAGAACAGTCGCCTCAAACCGAAGTGGTGGTTATTACAGCGCACGGGTCGGTCGAATCAGCGGTCGGAGCCATGAAGCTTGGCGCCTTCGATTACATCACCAAACCGTTTCAAATGGATGAGCTCCTGCTGATCGTGGAACGCGTGGGCCGCGTGGTGGCGTTGCGGCGCGAAAACCAAGATCTCAAGGAGACGTTGGAGAACAAGTTCAGCTTCAACGGCATCCTGGGCACAAACAGCCAGATGAGGGCTGTGCTCGACAAGATTAAATTGGTAGCGGGAACCGACTCGACCATCCTGATTCTGGGCGAGAGCGGAACGGGGAAGGAGCTGGTTGCCAACGCGATTCATCAGAACAGCGCCAGAAGCCAGTATCCTTTGATCAAGGTAAGTTGCGCGGCATTGCCGGAGACCTTACTGGAAGCGGAATTGTTCGGACATGAAAAAGGGGCATTCACCGGAGCGATCCGCCAGCGCCGAGGGCGGTTTGAACTGGCCCACCGGGGCACCTTGTTTCTGGATGAAATCGGAGAGATCTCTCCCGTCGTCCAGGTCAAACTGCTGCGGGTTTTGCAGGAACGGAAATTCGAACGTGTGGGGGGAAACGATACGATCGACGCCGACGTCCGTCTTGTGTGTGCCACGCAGAAGGATTTACGAAAAGAAGTGGCACAAGGACGGTTCCGCGAAGACCTATTCTATCGGCTCAACGTCGTCCAGGTTGTGATTCCGCCCTTACGCAAACGTCAGGAAGATATCATGGTCATCGCCGAGCATGTCTTGCAGGTCTGCTCGACCAAGATGAACAAGAAACTCAAGGGATTTTCACCGGCTTCGCGCGAGGTCTTGCTGCGGTACTCCTTCCCCGGCAACGTGCGGGAACTGGAGAATATGGTGGAGCGGGGAGTGGCGCTGGGTCGTGAACGCGAAGCCGTGCAGCCGTCCGACCTGTGCGGCTTTCAGTCCTGCCCGTTTACCGGCGGAGTCCCTCAGGAGTCATGTGGATTCTGCAGCGAAGGGTTGACGGGACAGAAGCGCCCCGATCGCCCGATGACGTCGTTGGCCGCGGCCCGCGAAGAATTCGAGAAGGATTATATTGTTTCCGTGCTGGAGCGAGTCGAAGGCAGTCGTACCACCGCCTCGAAGATCCTGGGGCTCTCTCGCAAGGCCTTGTGGGAAAAGTGTAAACGCTACGGGATTCCATCCGCTAAAGACGAGCCGGAAGAAGAGTAGCAGCCGGCTGCTGAAAAATCCCGCAGCTTGCGAGAATTACTCGGTCGCTTCTGAGCCGCCTTCCCATAGCTTTACGGTTCGATCCCACGACGCGCTGGCGAGCCGTCGTCCATCCGGTGAGAGCGAGATGCATCGGACGCCGCCGCTATGTCCCTTGATGGTTCTGAACGAGCGGCCGGTGGCGAGATCCCAGAAGCGAATGGTGTTGTCGTCCGCCGAACTGATGAGAACCTTGTTGTCGGGTGTCACGACGAGCGAGCGGATCCAGCCGCTGTGACCCTTGAGCGTTCGGTGCTCGAGGACCTGAGGCATTTCAAACATCTTGATCGTCTGGTCTCTGCTTCCGGTGATGAGGTATTTGGCATCATGGGTAAAGGTCATGGCGCCGATCCAATAATCCATCGGCTTTTGGAACCCGCCATCGTCTTCGATAAAGTATCCGCGTGTTTCAGTGGTATCCTCGTTGTCCTGCCTCCAATGCCCGTTGTGCAGGATCTTTTCTTCACCGCTCGGCAGAACTTCCCAGATCTTGATCTTGCCGATGTCGGCTCCGCTGGCCAAATGAATGCCATCCGGTGAAAACGCGACACAGAC
The DNA here is from genome assembly GCA_035455145.1 of Nitrospira sp. Lineage (GTDB taxonomy): Bacteria > Nitrospirota > Nitrospiria > Nitrospirales > Nitrospiraceae > Nitrospira_C. Next base: position 4,309 of record DATIFR010000125.1, on the reverse strand, counting down.
CGACCATTGGTGATCATACTGGTCTTTGCCGAGTAGTGTCATCAGTTCCGTACCGGTGGTGACTTCCCAAATTTTGATGTCCTTATTGTGGCTGCCGCGGGCCAGCATCAAGCCATCAGGTGAGAGCGAAAGGCTGCAGACGTTATGATCATAGCGTGTGAAAAGGAGTTTCATTGGCTCGCCGGTTTTGGGATTCCAGAGCCGGATCGTCCGATCTTCGCTTCCGGTTGCAAGGGTTTGTCCGTCGGGCGTAAAGACGATGGCACGAATGTCGTTCGTATGGCCCCGCATGGAGCGAAGCAATCGCCCGGTTTCAATATCCCAAATGCGGACGAGTCGGTCAACGCCGGCGCTGGCTAGTGTCAACCCATCCGGTGCGAAGGCGACTGCCCAGACTCCGTGGGAATGGCCTCGGAATGTATTGAGTTCGCGTGCTCCCGCTTTCCAATATTCAAGGTGATCGGTGAGCGGGGCCGGTGTTTCGGATGCCGAGGCCGGTGAAGCAACGGCTGGTGCGAGGGGAGAAGCGGTTTGGTCTGCCATAGTCTCTGTCCTTCCGAACATCACACAGGGTAAAGCGACCTACGGCGATGGGCTTGATTGCAAATCGCCGTTTCGGGCCAGTATAATTCGATTTGGTATCGGGTGGATCGTAAGAGAACCTTGGCCATCAAGTCAAGCCGCGAGGAGAGCCGTTTTGTACCGGGCCTTGATCGAAACGAGTGGCTGCCACTTCTGAATCGGAGCATTGAGGATCGTCATGGAAATTCGCTTTCAGCCGGCGTTATTACAGGAGGTCATCGACTCGTTCGTGGAGAAGACCGAACGGGAGGGCGATCCGACCTATTATAAGGAATTCCACGAAATTGCTGACCCCATCTATGAGAAGTTTACCCTGGATGACCGGGAAAGCGAATTCAAGAAGCTCTACCAGTACCTTTTTGGAACCTGGGGATTTTCGGACATCATTCGCGATGCCTTCAACGAGTACCCCATTCTGAAGAAGCAGATCGGGATTGTATTGGTCAAAGGCGTGCTCAAGGAAGACCAGGAAGGTGTCGACATTCTAAGAAAATGGGGATCGGTTGAACAGGATCTCGCCCGGCAGTTCGAGGACAAGGGGTTGAAAGGCGTGGGCATTAAGCTGATTCCCCGGAGGTTCTACGATCCGGCGCTGACGCGCTATTGCCGTCATGAATTGATGCACATCTCCGACATGGTCGATCCGCTGTTCGGATACGATCCCGACACCAAGGTCGGGCAGAACCCTGGCGAAGAAACCTTGATCCACCATCGCTACCGGATCTTGTGGAGTCTCAGCGTGGATAGCCGGCTGACGGCGGCGGGCAAGGAGCCGATGCTCAAGAAGGAGGATCGGTTCAAGGAGTTCCGGTCCTGGTACCGCAAGATTCCAGCGCCGCAGTTGAAGTCGGTATTTGAAGGGCTCTGGCAAACCGGATTTTTCACGCATTCTGAGCTGATTGAAATGGCGACAGATACGTTGCGGGTCATGGATCGCGCCGTTGACGTTGAAGGCGGCGAGGTGCCCGAAACGGAAAACAAAGTGATGCTAATGCCGGGCTTCCCCTGTCCGCTCTGCCGATTTCCGACCTATTCCTGGGTGGAAGATCTGGGCAACAAGATCGAAACCTACGTCCTGGATTTTATCCGCGAGAATCATCCGGGATGGGATGTCGAATTTGGCGCCTGCGATCGTTGTGTCGAGGTCTATAAGCTGCGTGCCGACGGCGTGATGTAACGGGGGTACCTTTCCCGTGGCTAGCGATCCCAAATACGGGCGCCGTGATTTCCTCAAAGATTCGGTCCTCTCGGTCGCGAAGGCCGCGCAGGAATTTTCCAAACACAAAGAAGTCGTTCCCGATAAGCCGGCGCCGGTGCTGCGCAAGGACTGGCTGCGTCCGCCAGGCGCTGTCGAGGAATCGTTATTCCTCGAGCGCTGCACGAAGTGCAACGACTGTGTGAAGGCCTGTCCTCACGGATCAATCGTCTTTCACCAGCGTGACGGCACGCCGGTGATATTCCCTGATCAAGTTCCGTGTTATCTGTGCGAGGATCTTCCTTGCATTGCTGCCTGTGCCACCGAGGCGTTAATTCCCGTCGAGGGGCCAGAACAAGTACGGATGGGCGTCGCGACCGTATCTCATCGTGTTTGCACTGCAGGCCAGGGTTGCCATGCCTGTGTGTCGAAATGTCCGACGGACGCGCTCTCGATGGATTTCGATGCGCAACGACTTGTGGTCACGGCTGAACGTTGTGTTGGATGCGGAGTCTGTGAACAAATCTGCCGGACGGTGAACGATCACATTGCGATCCGAGTGACCCCGATTCGCCTGTTGGAACCCCTGGCTCCGTAACCAGATCCAGCTGGCCGAAATGGGCCAAGATGATGGAGAAGTCAAGGAAAAAACGGGAGGAACATGGACGATCAATGGTATGACAATTCAGCCAGTCATCTTTTGTATTTGGGGGACGAGATCATGCTTGACATCCCCAAGACCTTTACCTATCATACCCAAACTTCTGCCACTGGTTTGACCACCGATGCCGAAGAGTGTCGTGGTATCGGGTTGAACCGAGGAGCTGATTCTCATGACGAGTAAGCAGCCGGTACCAAGTTCCACACAAGCCGCAACAGCTGTCATTCCGAATCCCCCAGCCATCAAAGATTCTCCCGCAGTCGAACGTGCACTCAATCGCAGCAAGCTCTATCTGCTTGTGTCGTGGAGCCTGCTCTATCCCGAAGACGAAGAATTCCTCGACTACCTGCAGTGCGGAGAGTTTGTCGAAGACGGTCGGGCCGCGCTGGATGCATTGGAAGTCGCGCTTGACGGAATGGGTGGTGAGCGTGCCAAGCAAAAGCTGGCGCTGATGCGCAAACAGCTCGAGCAGATCGAAAAGCTCGTGGCATCAGAATGCGTGAATTGGCAACTCGGCGATCTGCAGGCGGAACATCGCCGCGTGTTCAGCAATGTCATCACGCTCGATTGTCCTCCCTACGAAACGCTCTTTGGTAACGACCACGTCTTCGCACAATCTCACGTCATGGGGGACATCGCGGGCTTCTATAAGGCCTTCGGCGTCGAACTCTCCAAGGATATCCATGAGCGGCTGGACCACCTGAGCGTCGAGTTCGAGTTCATGCATTTCCTCGCCTATAAAGAATCCTATTCCCGCTGCCACGATGGAGCGGATAAAACCCAGATCGTCGTCGATGCCCAGAAGAAGTTCGTGAAGAACCACATTGGGCGCTGGGTTCCGCTGTTCTGCCGCATGCTGATTAAAAAAGCGGATTCCGGGCTCTTCAAGCATGTGGCCGACATGACGTCCGACTGGATGGATTTCGAAGCTGCCTACTTGGGCGTGACCCCGCAACCCTACTCGGAAGCGGATTATCGTCCTGCCACGTTCAATTCTCCGGAAGGCCAGACCTATGAGTGCGGTGCGCAGGACCAGGGTAATGAGCTGAGTCTTTTGCTCAACGAGACAGGCACGCAGAATTTTATGGATCAGAAGGACAAAGAGAAAGACAAGGAGGAAGGGGGGCCGATCGGGACCGCCTAACGAATCGGTATTCATGTCCGGTGTTTCCATTTTTTGTTTGTCGGCAGTCATTATGGGTCACAGTTCTTAATAACTTAATCGAGAGGAGGGCATAGTCCATGAGAGTAGTGCAGACACACAACAAGCATGTGGTGTTCGGCATTCTTCTCTCTGCCCTGATCGTAGGCGTGATGCTGACGATTGGGCAGGTGCCGTTGGCCGTGAGTCAGCCGGTGACCATCCCGGCGAAGGCGGTCAAGGGTCCCATCCCCATGGATGGGGCGAACCCCATTTGGGAGAGTGTGCCTGGTGTGATCGTGCCGTTGAGTGGTCAGCTGATCACCACGCCGATGCACCCGAACATCTCCGTCAAGTCGGTGTTCGTCAAGGCCATGACGAATGGCAAGGAACTCGGGCTGCGTGTGGAGTGGAGCGATCAGACGAAGAACGATACGACGATCGGTCCGCAAGACTTCCGCGACCAGGCCGCAATCATGTTCCCGGTCAACACGTCAGGCGCGCCGCCGTTCCAGTGCATGGGCCAGTCCGGCGGGACCACCAACATCTGGCGGTGGAACGCGGAATGGCAGAAGGATCTCGGCAAGGACAGCGCCGGGATCTGGGACGTGGACGATCAATATCCCGGCATTTTCTGGGACTACTATTTCGAAGAGCCCGCGGGCGGTGTGACCTATCCGGACCGGATCGGTCGCAGCCTTGGGCCCTTCAACCCCGGCATTTGGTCGGG
>DATIFR010000124.1:0-18849 GCA_035455145.1 Nitrospira sp. | reverse complement strand
CGGCTTCACTCCTGCTTCCTTGGCTTTGCGATAGAACTCGATCGCGCCGAACATGTTGCCGTGGTCGGTCATGGCCACGGCCGGTTGGCCGAACGCCTTGATTTGCTGCACCAGCGGCTCGATCTGATTGGCGCCGTCGAGAAGGCTGAATTGGGTGTGGAGATGAAGATGAACGAAGGATGAAGCCATGGGCGATTTTAGGAGGCCGAGAAGGGGAAGTCAATGAACCCGGAACGGGGCAACTACCGCTTAGATTCGTTCGCCGTATTTCTCTTTGTATAGCTTTCTCGCGCTCGCAATCCAATTGTCGCGCTTGATACGATCGGGGATGGTCTCCAGCTTCTGCGCGACACGCGCGATGTCGCTGGGCGTCCACTTCGCGATCTGCACGTATGTGTAGGTGCCCAGTTTGTTCAAAGTGCGTTCGATAACCGGGCCGATCCCGTGAATCTTTTTCAAATCGTCTTTCTGCGGCTTCTGGGTCTGTTTGGAATGCTCGATCTGCAGACTGAGCTGATTGGTAGAATTGGCACGACCGGTGACAACATGGCCGCCGTCGGCGCGAACGCGGAGGGCGGCGCGGACTTCCACGAGGCGCTTTCGAAGGCGGGAAATTTCCTCTTCTTTTTCTCCCATCATTTTCGCCTGGCCGGCGAGCTCTGTGTGCAACACATCGGCTTCGGCGAGACGTTGCTCGAGTTCGGCGATGCGCAGATCCTTCTCGCGCAAAGCCTGTTCAAGCTCCGCCAGCTCGGCAATGCGGCGATCGCGAAATGCGAGCTGCTCTTCCAATCGATGGAGATTGGCCCGGTGCTGGGTCTCTTTCTCGCTGAGCTGGACTTCCATCCAATGAAGGCGTCCTTGAACCGGCTCCAATTCCGCAACCTGTGCGCGGAGCCGGTCGATTTCAACCTGCTGATCTTCCAATTCAGTGAGTCGTTGCTGAAGCTCGCTGGCTGATTGTTCCTTCAGAAGGAGGTCTTGTTGCGCAGCCGTTCGAGCCGCATTCGCCCGCCTGGCTTCGTTGGCGAACGCCGCCATGGCGGTCTCCTGTTCCGTCAGGCGTTGGAGGGAGGCCTTGTGGTCGGATTCCATAGCCGACAGCCGTTGCTGTGAGTTGGCCAGTTCCTTTTGAAGGGTCTGGATCCGGTCCTGGCGTGAGGTAAGTTCTTGCTGTGTGGATCGTCCGAGACTTTCCATTGAGGAGAGTTTCGCCTCGAGCGTGGCCAGTGTGGACTTGTTCACTCGTAATTCGTAGAGGGCCGTGTCGAGAGCCTGCCCCTTGATACGCAAGTCCGTTTCGGAGTCGATCAGCCGCTGCTCGATTGGTGCGGCCGAGAGGTGCCGGAGCAGCCAGCCCACGGCCCCTCCGATTGCGGCTGCCACGAGAAGACATCCCACCATTTGGCCGATCAACACCATCATAGTTCACCCTGTTCTTGCACGCGCAGTTCGATACGTCGGTTGCGTCGAAGCCCGTTCTGTGTCATTTCCGTGGACCGAGGCTTACTCGCTCCATAACCGACGACGGTGAACCGATTCGTCAATCCATGTTGAATGAAATACTGCCGAACGGTCTCGGCGCGGCGGCGGCTCAGTTCTCGGTTGTAATCCGGTGCGCCGAATCCATCTGTATGCCCGCCGATTTCGATAGAAGCCCGTGGAGCTTGCCGCAAGAGAGGTATCAGCCGGTCCAGCGCGGATCGTCCACGGGATGTCAATGTCGATTGATTCGAGTCGAATTCTATCTGGTTTCGGGACAGGACTTCGTTCAATTGTGCCTGCAATGAGAAACGAGAGGCAGGCTGGGTGGCGGCCAGAATGTGGTCTTCCAGTTCCAGTCCGGTTGCCGTCGCGGGGGCCACACTGCGCAAAATCGCTCCCTTGACCTGTTCAGTTGGTACGCGTCCGCTGAGGACCAGATAGTGTCCATCGATGATCATGGATCCGCGTCCATTCATGTCTCCGAGAACGGGGAGAATAGATGGGACCGTCGCCAGCCAGGCTGCCGGCGCGATCCGCTGATCGACAGTGAGTTGATCGACGATGCGAACCTGCGCCCGGTCGTACACGCTGTGGGCCTGTTGCAGAATCCGGTCGTGGGTGACTCTATCAGGGAGAGAGCCTCGAAGGGTCAGTTCGTGCTGTTCGAGTCTGGCGTGAAAATTCGCAGGCACCAGAGGGAGAGATGCGTTTGATGAAGGAAGATGACGAGGAATGCACACCAGGGCCAGGAGAGTCAGTGCGAACGCACCAGCACCGAGAATGATCCTGCGTCCCATGAGTTGAGCCCGTGTATCAATGTGACATGACCTGGGACGGTACCACAAACTTGATGGGGCAAGCCAGCCCCTGAGAGGCCCTCTATACAGGTTTGTAGGGGTCAGGAAATCGGCAGAAGCCGGTCAGTTGAAGCCAGGATGTGAGACTGTCTGAGATCCGAAACGTCTTCTTCATGAGCCACCGTCTTCACAAGCGTTTGAGGGGCTACGTGGAGGAGGAGCGATTTTGTGCCCCGGCCATCGGCCACCTGTCCGTACTTCTTATTGAACTTGTCCTCCACCATTTGCTATTCTCCGCTCGCCTTCCGAGACGCGAACCACATTATTATCGGCCTCTTCCCAAGGAGTTGAATCATGGCCAGCATCAAGCGGGCGTTGGTCAGCGTGTCAGATAAGACTGGAGTGATTGAGATGGCCAAGGGCTTGGAAGCCCTCGGCGCGGAAATTCTGTCAACGGGCGGGACGGCCAAGGCATTGCGCGACGCGGGCGTCAAAGTCACCGATGTCGCAGCCTATACTGGCTCGCCGGAAATTCTCGAAGGCCGCGTGAAGACACTGCATCCGAAAATTCATGGTGGCCTGCTCGGCCGGCGGTCGGTGCCGGCACACGTCGAGCAGATGAGACAACACAACATCGGCCCGATCGACGTCGTGGTAGTGAATCTCTACCCCTTTGAAGCGACGATCGCCAAGCCGAATTGTTCATTCGATGAGGCGATTGAAAATATCGATATCGGTGGACCGTCAATGTTGCGGTCGGCGGCAAAGAATCACGAAGACGTCCTGGTCGTCGTCGATCCGGCCGATTATTCAAGGGTGCTGGATGCAGCCAAGTCGGGGAACGTCCCGCATGCCCTCCGCCGCGAACTGGCCATGAAAGTCTTTCAGCACACGGCGCGGTACGACAGTCTGATTGCCGGCTATCTTGAACGGCAGATGCAAGGAGGGGAGGTCAAGTTTCCCAAAATCCTCTCGTTGCAATATGAACTGGGAGAGACGTTGCGGTACGGGGAGAACCCGCATCAGCAGGGCGCGTTCTACCGGGAGCTTCATTCCAACGAGCCGTCCGTCTCGCGCGGAAAGATCCTCCACGGCAAGGCGATGTCGTACAACAATTTTCTCGATGCGAATTCCGCGCTGGAGTTGGCGAAGGAATACGACGAAACGGCGGTGGCCATCATCAAGCACAATAATCCCTGCGGAGTTGCCTTGGGAGCGACACCGGTCGAAGCTTACGTGAAGGCGCGCGAGACGGACCCTATCTCCGCATTCGGCGGCGTGATCGCCTTCAATCGTCCCGTGGATCTTGCCGCCGCGAAGGAGATCACGTCCACGTTTGTCGAGGTGGTGATTGCGCCGGGGTTTACCGATGATGCCCTCGCGGAGTTGAAGCGCAAGAAAGATTTGCGATTGCTCGATGTCGGTCCCCTGACAAAGGTGAAACAGGAAGGCTACGACCTCAAAAAGCTCGTCGGCGGCTTGATCGTTCAGGATCGCGATCTCGGGGTGTTGACGGATCTGCGGGCGTTGCCGGTACCGACGGTGCGAAAACCGACTGATGAAGAGTACGCCGCTTGCGCGTTTGCCTGGAAAGTTTGCAAGCATGTGAAGTCGAACGCGATTATCTATGCGAAGCCGGGACAGACGGTCGGGATCGGGGCAGGGCAGATGAGCCGTGTGGACAGCGTGAAGCTCGCTGCAATGAAAGCGCAGATGCCAGTGAAAGGTTGCGTGATGGCCTCAGACGCCTTTTTCCCCTTCCGGGACGGCCTCGATGCGGCGGCGCAAGCGGGGATTACGGCGGTCATTCAGCCTGGCGGATCGATCCGCGATGCGGAAGTTGTGAAGGCCGCTGATGAGCACGGATTAGCGATGATTCTGACTGGCATGCGTCACTTCCGCCACTAGTCGGATGCTGAATCAGGTTCCCAACTTCGTTCTCGCGCCGCTCAGCGCCTCGACGTACTCGTAACCGCACGATTCAGCATTATGCTCGCTGCGGCCTTGCGACAGGCCATTTTGAGTAGCCTCTTTTTATTGATGCAGAGAACAAACACATGAAAATTCTTGTTGTCGGAAGCGGCGGGCGCGAACACACGATGGTGTGGAAACTCGCGCAGAGTCCGCGGAAGCCACAACTGTTCTGTGCCCCGGGGAATGCCGGCATCGAGTCACTCGCGGCCTGTGTGCCGATCAAAGCAGACGACATCGCAGGCTTGAGAGAATTCGTCATTCGGGAACAGATTGATCTCACGTTAGTAGGGCCGGAAGCGCCGCTGGCGCTCGGCATTGCCGATGAGTTTCGTAAGGCGAAGCTGAGAATCTTCGGTCCGACCAGGAATGCGGCGCGCCTCGAGGCCAGCAAGATTTTCTCGAAAGATATCATGGCCCGGGCAAAGATTCCGACGGCACACGCTCAACATTTCCACAAGCTGGCCGACGCACTGGCTTATGTGGAACAGCATGAATTACCCGTCGTGATCAAGGCCGACGGTTTGGCTCAAGGCAAAGGCGTCATCATCGCGACAACGCGCGATGCCGCGCGGCAGGCGATCATCGATTCGATGGACAAGGCCGTGTTCGGCCAGGCGGGAAAGCAGGTGCTGATCGAGCAGTTTCTTGACGGGGAAGAGCTCACGATCATGGCCTTCACCGATGGAAGGACCGTGGCTCCAATGCTCCCGGCGCAGGATCACAAGCGGATCGGCGATGGCGATACCGGCTTGAACACGGGCGGAATGGGAGCCTACTGTCCCGCTCCTCTCGGGACGCTCACGCTTCGCCAACAGGTGACGCGCGAGATTTTGCAGCCGATTGTCGAAACCATGTCGCGATCAGGTTCGCCGTTTCAAGGCGTGTTGTATGCCGGCCTGATGGTCGTTAAGGGGGTGCCATATGTGTTGGAGTTTAATGCCCGTATGGGGGACCCGGAAACGCAGGTGGTGTTGCCCTTGCTCAAGACCGATCTCATCGACGTGGCTGAAGCCGTCGTCGAGCATCGACTCGATCAATTGACGGTCGAGTGGCACGACGACCACGCGGTCTGCGTCGTCATGACATCCGGTGGTTATCCGGGAACGTATCAGAGCGGATTTCCCATCAGGGGATTGAATTCGAGCGAACATAAGGCCACGGTCGTGTTTCATGCCGGGACGGCAAAGAAGAATGGGGACGTGGTGACGGCTGGAGGACGTGTCTTGGGAATAACCGGCCTTGGCAAGACCCTGGAAGAAGCTCAAGCTCGAGCCTACCGGGCAGTGAATACGATCTCATTCGAAGGCTGTCATTTTCGCAAGGACATTGCCCATCGTGCGTTGAATCGATAAGCCTCACGGCTGGTTTCTGTTTCTTTCCTGCTCATGGCCGAGATTATCCCGTATTCTCCGGACGCCCTTCCGCACCTGATCAGGCGGGTGAGCGAACGGCTTTATCAGGGTGGAATCGTTGCCATTCCGACTGAAACGTTCTACGGACTTGCAGTCGATCCGTTTGACGAAGCCGCAGTCGAGCGGCTTCGCCGTCTGAAAGGCCGGGAAGACGGTAAGCCGATCCTCGTCTTAATCGGCTCTATGGATCAACTCCCGCTTCTGGCGCGAGAGGTTCCCTCGATTGCGAAGATCCTTATCGAAGCCTTTTGGCCCGGTCCACTGACGATTCTCTTCCCCGCGGTGCCTGCACTTCCCGTCAATCTGACGGCCGGAACCGGTCTGGTTGGAATTCGGCTCAGCTCCAGTAAACCGCTCATGGCATTGCTGGCCCACGTCGGGCCGCTGACGGGGACCAGCGCAAACCTGGCGGCTCAGCCTCCGGCACGCACGGCCATGATGGTGGAACAGGCCTTGGGACAGGAGGTCGATCTGATCGTCGATGCGGGAACGACAGCGGGAGGATTGCCCTCGACGGTCATCGATGTGCAGCAGCCCCTTCGAGTGGTCCGCGACGGTGCCGTCACTCGACAGATGATTCAGAACGTGCTACAGACACATGGCATTTCACTGGTGTGAGGCGCCAGCCGCTACGCCATTTGAATCACACAGGAGGGAGCTATGACGATGGGGAGACGGGTTCATCAATGGTTCGGTGGGGTTCTGATCCTCGGTCTCGCTGTCGGAATCGCAGGCTGTGATTATTGGCCGCCCGCGCTTCAGACGCAAATCGAGCAGCTCCGATCGGAATTGCAGACGGTGACGATGGAAAAAACCCAACTGCAAAACCAGCTGGCTTCGGTGACGAAGGTCAAGGACGATTTGCAGATTCAAGTGGACGAACTGAGCCGTGCGAACCGCGACAAGAGTTCATTGATCAGCAGCTTGCAGAACACGGTGACCTCCCTGCAAGAGCGCTTGGCGAAGTCGTCCAAGCCTGCAACAGTCAAACCCAGCAGCACGAAACCGGCGGCCAAGACCCCTCAGAAAGCTCCGGTCAAAAAGAAGACCGCGTCCAAGTCCGTCGTCGTGCGGTAGAGGTGCAGGGGAGTCGCTACTTTTCGGACGAAGACGTTGTCGATGAAGAACTCGGGGACGGTGCCGGGGCGCTGGATGTCGTGCTTGCCTGTGTGGGAGTAGAAGCGCCGGCAGGGGCCGGAACCGCAGGGCTCGCTGGGGTACTGGTCGTTTCTTTCTTCTCTCCGCTTGTCGAAGCGGGCTTTTCGCCATCCGTCGGCGGCTTCATCTTGTCCGAATAGTCCGTGATGTACCAGCCGCTGCCCTTAAACATGATAGCGGGTGAAGAGATCAGGCGCTGCACCGGCTTCCCGCATCGCTCACAGGTCGCGATGGGGTCGTCTTTCATGCTTTGTTTCACTTCGAACTTATAGGCGCAGCCTTCGCAGAGATATTCATATATCGGCACGGATCGTTTCTCCTTTATAGCTAATCGTTACGCCTTGCCGGCGGTCCAAGCTCTCACGTGAGTTTCTGAAGTGCCACGCCCAAACGGTCGATGCCTCTCTTAATCATTTCCATGCTCGTTGCGTACGAGAGCCTGATGTGCTGTTGGCTGCCAAACGGCTCCCCGGGCACCACGGCAATGTGGGCATCTTTCAGTAGATAGGTAGCCAGATCCGTGGGGCTATTGATAGGACCGTGTGGTCCACGTCTGCCAAGCATGCCCTTGATATTGGGGAAGGCATAGAACGCTCCTCCGGGCATTCGGCAGGAGACACCGGGGATCTTGTTCAGGCCCTCCACAATGACCTGACGCCTCCGATCGAATTCCGCCACCATCTTCTTCGTAAACGGCTCTCCAAATCGCAGCGCGGCGACCGCGGCCTTTTGGGAAATCGAACAGGGGTTCGAGGTACTCTGGCTTTGAATATTGCCCATCGCCGTAATGAGTTCTTTCGGTCCTGCCGCATAGCCGATTCGCCACCCGGTCATGGCATAGGCTTTTGAGACGCCGTTGATGACCACAGTCCGCGCCGCGATTTCCGGTCCCAGCGTCGCGATGCTGACGTGGGTAGCTCCGTCATACAGCACTTTTTCATAAATCTCGTCCGAGATCACAAGCAGGTCGCGTCGAACGGCGATCGTGGCGACGCCTTCCAGCATTTTCCGATTATAGGTCGCGCCGGTCGGATTGCAGGGGCTATTGATGATAATGGCTTTCGTTCGAGCGGTAATGCGCTGTTCCAATTCCTCCGGATGGATCGCGTACCCGTCTTCTTCCTTTGTCGGAAGCAGCACTGCAGTCGCATCGTTCAACAACGCTTGATCGGAATAGGATACCCAGTAAGGAGTCGGGATGATGATTTCATCTCCTGCCTCCAGCAGCGCTTCGGCAAGGTTGTACAGCGAATGCTTTGCGCCGCAGGACACGAGCACCTGCGACTTCTCGTACTGGAGTCCCTGTTCGGTCTTGAGTTTCTCAACAATGGCGCCCCGGAGTTCATCGATGCCGGAAGAGGGGGTATATTTTGTGAAACCCGATCGAATAGCCGCTTCCGCCGCTGCCTTGACCGGTTCGGGCGTATCGAAATCCGGTTCGCCGGTCGAAAAGTCGATGACATCGATGCCTTGTGCCGCCATAGCCTTGGCGGTGGCGGCCATCGCCAACGTCGGCGAGGGAGCAATACGGCCTACGCGGGTTGCCAGCTTCATCTTTTGAGGCTCCGAATCCGTTCTTGAAGGCGGCGCGCCACTTCGGGATGGAGAAAGGCCGTCAATGACCCGCCGTGATTTGCAATGTCTTTAATAATGGTCGAGGAGAGATATGAATATTCTTCACTCGGCATTAAGAAGACGGTTTCTACGTTCTTGGCCAGTTTGCGATTGATGAGCGCCATCTGAAACTCATGCTCGAAATCGGAAATAGCTCGAAGACCGCGGATGATGGCATGGGATCCGGATCGTTGAACATAATCGACGAGGAGGCCGTCGAAGCTCACCACTTCCACCTGTCCGCCCTGCCCCTGATCTTTCATCACCAGCTCCACCATTTCCAGCCGTTCGGTGAGATTGAACAGGGGATGCTTGGCCGGATTTGGCGCGACGGCCACAATCACCTTGTCAAACACGCGAAGACTCCGTGTAATGATGTCGGTGTGGCCGTGCGTGATGGGATCAAAGGTGCCGGGATAGATACCGATTTTCATGAGGTCACAACTTCCGTGGGCGATGATCCGTATACGAACAGCGCCGTGTCGCCGTAGACATAGCGGCGAATCAGTTTCGCATGGTCTATCAAGGCCGGTAGTTCCGATCGTGAGTCTTGCTCGAGAACGACGAGAGCGCGGTCGCGTAAGAGACCAGGTTGCCAGGCGGCGCGGATCAGTTCTTCTTGATCGGAGTCCCCATAGGGTGGATCGGCAAAGAGGAGATCATACGGCCCTTTCCACCAATCGGATCGTTGTAGGAAGCTTTTTGCGGTCGCGAGTCGGATATCCGCTCGATCAAGAAGATGGCAGGTTGTGAGATTTTTTCGCATCAATTGCGCGGCCTTGAGATCTGACTCGACGAAGGTCACGACGTCTGCTCCACGGCTGAAGGCTTCAATCCCCACGGCTCCTGTTCCAGCATAAAGATCAAGAAACCGGCTCCCTGGTACGCGAGCTCCAAGAATAGAAAACAGCGCCTCGCGCACCATATCCGACGTGGGACGAAGCGTTGTCCCCTGTGGTCCACAGAGGCGTCGACCTCGATGGGAACCGGCTATGACTCGCATAAGGTTCAGGTGAGAGGCCGTTCAGGAGTAACAGACTGTAACATAGCGTTTTTGCAGGGGTCAAGGTCAGCAAACTCAGACGAAGCGCTGATAGATATCCGGAAGAAAATCACGAGGGTATTGCTGTGGGATACTGATCTGAATTGGTCCTATTTTGACGGAGTGCAGCAGGCTGACTATAATCCTGCAGCGGGGGATGGATGAGCTGGAGAAAGCGCCTAGCCAGTCGTCATCTGGTTGGCCACGACGTCACGACGTGCTCGCAACAGGATCGGGAGCGGTTCGTTAACGCGTGGCCACTGATTGCTGTGCCGCTGGGGCTGGTTGCGTGTCGCGAGCTGCTAAGCTCTTCCGTCGATTATTGGAGATTGTGCGATCAATGATCGCGCCGCAGTTAATGCACTTCCAGGCATAGAAGATCAGGAAGAAGTCGGAGAACCGTTCCAACATCATGAGACCTTTACACTTGGGGCATTCCATCGATTCCTCCCAGGTTAGAACGTTCACAGCTGGGTGCGTACCAAAGCAAGAGCTGCACCAAATTGTCGCGATACGTAATTTCAACACTTTAGAAGGTACGTATTTGACACCAAGGGGCGAACAGAGGGTGTGTAGCTAGTACAAAAACGTTCAACGTGTCATATTTTTGTTCGTGGAGAGTTCGCATGGGGATGAAGAAACCCGGACAAGGCATCAACCAGTGGCCGGAAGCTGAACGTCCTCGCGAACGGCTCCTTGCTCAGGGGGCCACTTCACTCACCGATGCACAACTGCTTGCAATTCTGCTTCGGGTCGGTCGTCAACGATCATCTGCCGTACAAGTCGGCATGGATCTTCTCCACAGGCTTGGTGGTGTTGCCGGTTTGGCGCACTGTGGCGTCGAAGAGCTCTGCGCGGTTCCTGGGATAGGGGAGGCGAAGGCTGCCCAACTCAAGGCTGCCCTGGAGTTAGGCAAACGAGCCCTGGCGTCGCCGCTCTCCAAAGGGACAAGGATTTCCTCAAGCCGCGATCTTTTCGAGCATTATCATCCGTCTCTGCGCGACCTCCGCCACGAAATCTTCAAAGTCGTACTCCTGGATGCCAAGCATGCGATTGTGCGTGAATCAACGGTATCGGAGGGAAGCCTGACGCTGAGTATCGTGCATCCACGCGAAGTTTTTACGATGGCGGTGAGGGAATCGGCGGCGGCGGTGATTTTTCTGCATAACCATCCCAGCGGTGATCCGACGCCCAGTCACGAAGACCGGGTCCTGACGGAGAGATTGGTCTCCGCAGGGGAGGTGCTGGGGATCAGAGTACTGGATCACATCGTGATCGGTGATGGTCGCTATGTCAGTTTTGCCGATCAAGGTTGGCTGAGAGAGGGGATTCGAGTTGAAGCACAACCGAGAGGAGTCGTGCAGATGTAAGACCTAACCACTGCCGGAGGGCGCCTACACTCTCCGCATGACCGAGGAGGGCTCTATGAACGAGTCGCGTGCGAGGTCTCTCAGAAATGTGGCCATCATCGCAAGCCGAGGTGCGGGCAAGACCTCGTTGGCCGAAGCGATGCTCCTGACGACCGGAGCCATTCAAGCTCTCGGACTTGTGGCGCAAGGCACGACCGTGTCGGATTTCGAACCGGAGGAAATTCAGCACCGTAGCTCGGTCAGTACCAGTCTCCTTCGCTGTTCGTGGAACGGCACCACCCTCAATCTTCTCGACACGCCTGGAGCGCTTAGTCTGCTGGGAGAAACGCTCACGGCTTTGCAAGCCGCCGACGCCGTTATTCTTGTGCTCAATCCCTCCAGCGGGATCAGAAGCGAATTGATGAGACTCTGGTCTCGCGTCCAGGAGCGCCGGCTTCCGTGTCTGATCTATGTCAACCAGTACGATAAGGACGCGGCCTCGATGGACGATCTCATGGCGGCTTGCCATCGCGATCTCGATATGGCGCCGTTGCCGATGTCCTGTCTGATGAAGAAGGGCGTGCAACCGCAAGGGGTCATTGATTTTCTCAGCCAGACCGCGATCCATTCGCGCGCAGACACGCCGAAGTGGCAACAGCAACCAGTTGACCCTGCTGATGACGGTGTCGTAACGGAGGCGCGGAAGCGGATTCAGGAGGCAGCAGCGGAGGCGGACGATCAATTGTTGGAGCGGTATCTCTCGACAGGGGAGTTGGCACAATCCGATCTGATCGTCGGCCTCCGAAGTCGAATCCAAGCCGGCTCTGTCGTGCCACTGTTTGTCGGCTCTGCGCTGCAAAATACAGGAATTGTCCCGCTCTTGAACGCAGTGGTCGAGCTCTTGCCTTCACCACTTGACCGGGCGGCGCAAATCCCGATCGAGGGCGTGCATCCGGAAAGCGGAATTGCGGTAACCAGGCAAGCGACTGCCAGCCAGCCATTTTCCGGTATCATCTTCAAAACCATCATCGATCCATTTGTCGGACGGCTCTCCTATCTTCGCATGCTGTCCGGCACCCTCCATGGCGATACCGTGATCTTCAATGCGACAAGAAAGAGCAAGGAGAAAGGCGGACATTTGTATACCCTTCTGGGAAAACAGCACGCGACAGTGATGTCGGCGGAAGCAGGCGAGATTGTCGCGATGGGGAAACTCAAAGATGCACAAACCGGGGATACGCTCTGTGACGAGCATGATCCGATCCGTCATCCCTGGCCGACGTTGCCTCGCCCGGTGTTGTCCTTTGCCGTGGAACCGAAATCCAGCGCCGATGTCGACAAGGTGAGTCTTGGACTTCACAAATTAATCGAGGAAGATCCGACGTTAGGGTTCTCCCGCAATGCGGATACCAAGGAGATGGTACTGAGTGGGATGGGCCAGTTGCATATTGATCTCGCGTTGGAGAAATTGCGTCGCAAGTACGGCGCGGAGGTCGTGATCCACACCCCCAAAGTTCCATACCGCGAAACCATCCGGACGACCGCCCAAGCACAGGGTAAGTACAAGAAGCAAACCGGCGGTCACGGGCAGTATGGCGACTGTTGGCTTGAGATTGCGCCGTCAACTCGCGGGGAGGGGTTTGCCTTCGAAAACCGCGTAGTCGGCGGGGTGATTCCGCGCAATTTCATTCCTGCAGTCGAAAAAGGCGTCGTGGAAGCCATGCATCATGGCACGCTGGCCGGCTACCCCGTGGTCGACATTCGCGTAGCGGTATATGACGGGTCATATCATGTCGTCGATTCTTCCGAAATCTCGTTCAAGATCGCCGCCTCGATGGCGTTCAAGAAAGCGATGGAGTCAGCTCACCCAGTGTTGCTGGAGCCGATGATGACCGTGGAGGTGGACGCGCCGGCCGATCATATCGGCGCGGTGATCGGGGACTTAAATGCGCGACGAGGGCGGATTCTTCATGTCGAGGCCAGGGGGCATGCGGAAGTCGTGACCGCCCTCGTGCCACTGGCGGAGATCCTGACCTATACGACCACGCTCAATTCTCTCACGGGCGGGGGAGGGAGTTATGTGATGGAATTGACGCGCTACGACGAAGTGCCGCGGGAGGTGGCGACAAAGATTATTGAAGAAGCCCGTGCGACTCAGCATACGGTCGCAGCGCATTAAGGGAAGGGTCTTAAGGCTCGCTGGGCTTCAACACCACGTAGAAGGCGCGGCTTTCTCGGAGAACGCGGAGCAGCACGGTGTCGCCCCGGCGAACCTTCGAGATGGCGCTGGTAAACTCGCCGACCGACCCGACGTCCACGCGGTTCACTTCCTTGATCAGATCGCCCTCGCGCAATCCCTCGGATTGCGCGAGGCTGCCCGGGTCGACCTTGGTGATCAGCACGCCGCGAGATTCACGGAGCTTGAATTTTTCGGAGAGCGCCGCGGACAAGTCCTGCACATCGAGACCCAGCTTCGCTTCAGTACGGGATTGAGGGATCGCGGCCACGACGGCTTGATCACGGCGTTCACTCAAGGCGACGTCCAAGACCATCCGCTGTTGATTTCGCACAACTTCGACTTTCGTCGTGGCGCCTGGCGGCAAGCCGGCGACAATGCGCGAGAGTCGATTGGGTGAGTCGATGACAGCGCCTTCAATGCGGGTAATGATATCGCCTGGTTTGATGCCGGCTGCGGCGGCCGGATCTTTCTCGAACACTTCGTTGACCAAGACACCCTCGCTCTCGCTGACGCCGAATTTTCTCGCGAGTTCAGGTGTCAACGGTTGAATTCCCACCCCGAGCCATCCTCGGACGACGCGACCCTGCGCCAATAATTGCTGGAGAACTTGTTTGGCCATGTTGGAGGGGATGGCAAAGCCGATACCCTGTGCGAAATTGATGATTGCGGTGTTGATGCCGATCACCTCGCCACGCAAGTTGAACAGCGGTCCGCCTGAATTGCCGGGATTGATGGAGGCATCGGTCTGAATGAAATTTTCGTAACGAGAGAGATTGACATTCTCTCGACCGATGCCGCTGACAACGCCGAGTGTCACCGTGCGATCCAATCCGAAGGGGTTGCCGACGGCCAAGACCCACTGGCCGACTCGGACGGTCGTCGAGTCCCCGAACCGCGCATTGGGAAGAGGACGGTCGACCGTGACTTTGAGTACCGCCAAATCCGTGTCGGGATCTTTGCCGACGACCTGCGCAATCAGCTTGGTCTTGTCGGAGAGGCGCACTTCAATTTCGGTCGAATCGCCGACGACGTGGTTGTTCGTGATGATGTGTCCTTCCGTATCAATGATGACGCCAGAACCTGAACCGGGAACGTTCGGAATACGCTCCTGAGGCAATTCCCGTCCCTTTCCGGAGGTCGTCACGGGGAAAAGGCTGACGACGGAAGGTTTCGCGGCTTCCGCCAATTCCGTGATGACCGTTTGAATTTCTTCGAGCAGGCGCAAGCCATTTGAGGTGCCGGAGGCCGAAGCCGGCGGCTCACCCGCAAAGGAAGGCGGCATCGACCAGAAACCGATGACGAATGTGAGTGTCGCGAGGATGACCGCTTGCTTGGGTGGTTCCAGAGACTTCATAAAATCATTCTACATTGAACAGGGAGAAAAGCCTATGGGGAGAGAAGTTCAACCACTATGCCGATTTGGCTGAATGTGCTGGGCTAAACCACTCGGTGAGCTGCTCAAGTTCAGCTCGGAGGCCGATCACGATCACGACATCGTCTGGTCTGAATACAAAGGCATCCGAAGGCGGCACCAGGAAGGGGCCGCGGAAAATGGTTACCAACCGAACCGAGGGGGGTAAGGAGAGATCCGAGACGGTCTTGCCGATCGCCCGGGCCCCCTGTGGCACTGTCATACGTTCGATAGCGGCGGCCCGCATGCTCAGGTCTCGTTGCAGGGTCAACAGGTCCTCGATGATTGCCTCCAGCTTCAACTCGCGAATTTGGGCATCGACTTGGATGAGGGTCTGCTTGAGTTGTTGGATGCGATCCGTAGCCTGATTCAGCGATCGCTCGAGGTCGTTCGTCAACAGGGCTGTATCGAGTGGCGCAGGCGGTCGATTTGGGAAGGCGGTGGCTATACGACGTCCGAGCTCTCCCTGGACTGATTCGATTTGGGTCAGGAGGCTTGCAGCCTGTCCGTGGAGCCGAATGATATGGACCTTGCGGTTGACTCGTTCAGCAACGGCCATGACCGATTCGTAGACGGCGCTGCCAGTGATCGAGAGTTCTTTTTGCAGGCGGGCAATAAATTCAAGGGACATATCGAGTGCTCTTCGAATGCAACGTCTGATAAGTGTTATTATGTCAACTAGTCACTAGCAATCCGATCGACTTGAAAATGGCCTCACTATCGTCCTTCCCACAGGCATACCTGTCCACGATACCATTGTCGGTCTATCAGGTCGATCAGAATTCTGCGTTACATTCTGCAGGGTCAACAGAGGGAAAGGAAACGGCCTAATTCTCGATATTTGACAATGGTTAGCTCACTCATTAGGCTAGATCGTGAAATTCGCGGATTCACCTGAAATGCGTCGGATCTCTGGACGATCGCTCAAGAACCACTTCGTCATGGCGCGATCCAATCTCCTCCTCATGTTCATGCTAAGCGTGCTGCTTCCACTCTCTGCCTGTGAGGATCGGCGCGCCGACAAGGCATACCTCCGCGGAGATTACAGCAATAGCGTCGAAGAGTTGCAGGCCATGGCAAACCTCGAAGAGCCGAGGGCGCAGTATGACCTTGCTCTCCTGTACGATAAGGGGCTCGGCGTGCCCCAGAGCGACGCTCAGGCATTGAAATGGTACAGCCGTTCAGCCGAACACGGCGATCAACGAGCCCAGTATAATCTTGGGCTCATGTATATGAACGGACAAGGGACAGCCCCCAACTTCATACTCGCCTACTACTGGATCAGCCTTTCCCTGGCACAAGGCAACCAGCACGCTCCGGCTGCCCGGGAATACCTGATCGAAAAAATGACACCGGCCCAAATCCAGGAAGCCAATAACCTCGTCCAAGCGCACTTGCAAAATACCCGCCCTCCAACCATCTTCGGTAACCAGTAACTTCGGTAACCAGTAGGCAACCGCTAAAGGCAGTCCCTCCTCCTTGCCTCCTTGATCATCATTACGTCATTGATTGATGCAGCAGCACCAGACATGAACCTGGATATCCGCGAGCTGCGTACAGCGTTAGCAGGTCCGTTATCGGAGAGGAGACGGACTCGACGCATAATTTTCTAGGGGGAAAGAGTATCAAGAAGCGGATTCAGGAAGAAGCGCGGGCGCTGATTGTCTTAGCCCTGTCAGGATCAGGCAAGAAATTATCTTCCAATCGATCAACATCGCAAGGCTTGTTGTTCTGCATGATAGGAACTGCGCACGAGCGGTCCCGATTCGATGTGCACGAACCCCATGGCGAGGCCTACTTCTTTCAATGCCGCGAACTCGGACGGCTCGTAGAATCGGGCAACCGGCAGATGTTCTCTCGTCGGCTGAAGATATTGGCCGATGGTAAGGATGTCGCAGGAAACCGCGCGCAGGTCGTGCATGACCTCACGCGCTTCATCTCTCGTTTCTCCCATTCCAAGGATCAAGCCTGATTTGGTGGTCATCCCCTGCTCCTTCGCTTTTCCGAGTAGTTCGATGGAACGCTGGTATTTGCCTTGCGGTCTGAGAGATGGGAACAGCCGTCGAACCGTTTCAATGTTGTGATTCAGGATCTCCGGCTTCTCGGCACAGACCGTCGCTAATGCTCCCTCGCTCCCCTCGAAATCCGGGATCAAGACTTCAATCGTGCAATCTGGGTTGAGCTGTCTCGTCTGCCGGATCGTTTCGGCGAAGATTGCCGCGCCGCCGTCTGCCAACTCGTCTCGATTCACCGACGTGATGACGGCATGACGAAGGCCCAACGCCTGGACCGCTTCGGCCACGCGCCTGGGTTCTTCGTGATCGACTGCTAACGGGCGCCCGGTAGCCACCGAACAGTAATGGCACCGTCTGGTGCAGATATCACCCAGGATCAGAAAGGTGGCGGTGCGGGCGTTCCAACATTCCCACCGGTTCGGGCAGCGGGCTTCTTCACAAATGGTGTGGAGCTTGAGCCGGTCCATGGTCTGCTTAATCTCGAGATAGTCTGGGCCGGTTTTCGCAACCACTTTGAACCACGATGGAAGTCGTGGACGTTCGGGGGACCGGAGTTGATCGAGAGAAATAAAGCTCATGTCCATGATCTCTTGGCCATTCGAGCACGAACCCAGCACATCACCGTTGTCATGAGTCCTGACGATTCCAGTTCAGGCTGCGACGGGTCAGGGTATTCAACCCACAATTCTTGAGAGCCGAGATAGACGCCATTGCGAAAGCTTATTTGTGTCTTCAGTTGGCGGTAGCCTTGCGATTGCAGAGTCTGGATCAAGGTCAGCAATGCGAGATCCTGTGTCGGGTGTGGGTCGGTGGTCACACGAACCGTTTCATATCGCAAGATTGCCCGGTAGTTCTCCCCTGCCCGCTCAAACTCGACCGGCCGGCTGAATCCCCGTTCCCGATCATCGAGGCCGGCCAGCTGATGCCTATCGAATCGCTCTACACTCATTTGTCATGCGAGCGCACGAAAGACGGCAACCAAGTCGCTCAATGCCATGGTCTTGTTCTTGAGCACGGCTCGTTCGGCTTGGATCGTCTCGCGGGTCTTGGCGTCCGCCGCGCCGGATTTCAAGCAGGCGGCACCCAGCGCTAGAATGCGATCGCACTCCTCCGAGAGCTTCTTTTTGACCACGGGATTGACAGCCAGAATTTCCATGAGCTGGCGACGTGTCTCCGTCAGATGCGCCTGAAGCTCGGCATCAGGATAACTCTTGCGAGCCGCTTCGTCGAAACAGCGGTCGAGATATTGGGTCAGGAAGACATAGAGACGAACGAAGGCCGCGGCAACTTCGAGCTGGTCTTTTGTAGAGGCGGACATGCGGCGCCCCTCCTTTCCTTGGTCGCGGAGTTAGAGGAGAACCTTGACGTCAGAGCCTTCGACCTTCACTTGATACACCTCCACTTTCGCAGAGGGATTCTTCACACAAACGCCTGTCGT
The DNA here is from genome assembly GCA_035455145.1 of Nitrospira sp. Taxonomy (GTDB): domain Bacteria; phylum Nitrospirota; class Nitrospiria; order Nitrospirales; family Nitrospiraceae; genus Nitrospira_C. The sequence goes on along the minus strand of DATIFR010000124.1, from coordinate 915 downwards.
CACGTCAAACTGCCAGCCATGCCACGGGCAGGTCACGACATTTCCTTCGACGTCCCCTTCACCAAGCGGGCCGCCGCGATGGAGGCAGGTATTGTCGATGGCGTGAAAGGTTCCATCGACGTTGAAGACCGCCAGGGTTTTGCCGTTCACTTCCGCCACGATGCCGTGACCGGGTTTCACATCTGCCGTACCTGCTACACGTACAAACTCTGCCATAACCGCTCTCCTCTGCTTGGATGAACCTTCGATTAGTTACTGGTGAAAGGTTGCTTGATCTTCTTGAGCAGGCTGTCGATCGTGGCGCCGCTCTTCCCCGCGCCACCCACTTCCGCAATGATCTTCTGCGCGATGTCCCTGAACGCCGCCGCTTGCGGAGAATCCGGATTGGCCACCACGATGGGATGGCCGCTGTCGCCGCCATCGCGAATCGCGGGATCGAGCGGGATACGCCCAAGAAACGGCACGCCAAGTTTCTCCGCTGCCCGCTCTCCTCCCCCGTAGGAGAAAATTTCTGTTCGTTCGCCGCAATGGCCGCACACGAAGAAGCTCATGTTCTCAATGATGCCGAGAAGCGGCACATTGACTTTTTGAAACATCGCCATGCCCTTGCGGACATCGTAGAGTGCGACTTCCTGCGGGGTCGTCACGGTAATGGCGCCGGCCAGCGGGACCATTTGCGAGATGGAGAGTTGGACGTCGCCGGTCCCAGGAGGCAGGTCGAGCAGCAAATAATCCAGTTCGCCCCACAAGACGTCGCGGAAGAATGCTTGCAAGTATTGATGCACCATTGGCCCGCGCCAGACCAGCGGCGCTTCCTCCGGAACCAGGAACGCCATGGAAATGAGTTTAACCCCATAGCTTTCAACCGGCAGGATCTTGCCGTCCTGCTGCTCGGGTCCCTTAGTGCTCCCCATC
>DATIFR010000123.1:0-3669 GCA_035455145.1 Nitrospira sp. | reverse complement strand
CAGGCCGGGCATCCGTAGATCGGTAATCACCAAATCCGCGGGAGAGTCTTCGAGCAACGCGAGCGCCTCTTCCGCGGTTCCCGCTCCCGAGACCCTATGCCCGAGCTTTTCCAGCATGGTGACGAGAGCGGACCGGATGTTGACCTCGTCTTCGACGACGAGGATGTGAGCGTGGGCAGTCATCGGTCAGGTACCAGCGCCTCTTGGGTCACAGGGGCGGCAGGAAGTTTGACGACGACCGTCGTACCGAGGCCCGGCTGGCTCGTAATCTGGATCGTGCCCTCGTGGTCCTGCACGATACGATAGGCGATTGCGAGGCCCAATCCGCTGCCGCCGGTTTTCGTCGTGTAAAACGGTTCAAACAGACGGGACAATTCCTCTTTCTTGATGCCGATGCCGCTATCCTGCACGGTGAGCTCCACCCAATCCTTCTCGTCCGTTTTGATTCCTCTTGTGAGGACGTGACAGACGCCGCCATCGGGCATGGCTTGAAACGCGTTGACGATGACGTTCACCAGGACCTGGCTGATCTCGGTTTCATTCCCCATGAGAGGTGGCAACGTGTCGGACGCTTTGGTGATGAGCTGGATGCGGCGCTCCTGTGCTTCATACTGCAAGAGCGAGATGATATGGGAGAGCAGTTGTTTCGTATCGATAGGGTGAAGGGGCACCGAGCCGGGTCGTGCGAACTTCATAAACGTGTCCAGAATGGCCGAAAGCCGGCGCGTTTCCGCGTTCAAGACGTGCAGGTATCTGTCTGTCGTTGGGGAGAGTCGTTCGCCGCCGCGCAGTTCCTCTTCCAGGAGATGGAGGTTCAAATCGATGGCACTCAAGGGATTGCGCAGCTCGTGCGCGACGCCGGCTGACAGCGTATGAAGTCCCGCCAGTTTGTCCGCCACTCGCACGCGCCGCTCCAGGTCCAGCAGTTCCGTGACGTCCTTCAGCAGCACAATCACGCCGGCCGACCGGCCGTCGTCTCCGGTCAGATCTGCCGTCGCGACGCGGATCGTGCGGGTCTGGTCGCCGGTCCCATAGGGCATGTCGTGATGATCCACATGGCGGTTGGTGCGGAGCGCTGTGTCGAGGACGATCCGGATCATGTCTCCTTCTGCAAACACTTTGTCATAGCTCTGCTCGAGCAATTCATCCGTGGAGCGTTTCAAGGTCGCCACTGCCGAGGGATTGACCGCGGTGATTTGGCCGGCCCGATTCACGGTGACGACGCCGGTCGGAATGCTTTCGAGAATGTTCCGGGCAAGGCCTTTGACTTCTTCAAGGGTCCGGCGTGTGCTGGTGTAATGCTGAAAGGTGATGACGGCCGCGATCCCGATGCCGCTCAGAAGGAATAATAAAATGGTCATCACGATGAGGTCGTAGCGGGATTGCCAGTGCCCGCCGAGCAGTTCGGTCGGAACGTCCCTGCCCTCCGTCAATCCTTGAACCACAAACTGCTCATGCTCGAAACTGAACAGCAAGAGTGCGGACACCATCAGGGCGAGAATAAGCAGAACGGTGGCGATCAAACGCAGGGGGATGATTTGAAAGAGCGTCGTTTCAGGGGAAGGTCGAAACATCGTAGTTGACCGCCGAATGCTGAGTACACGATGCTACCACAGCGAGAATGTGCAGTGCACGGAGCGTTCCAGGCGCCCGTTCAAGAAGGCGATCCTCTTACATCACTGCGACGCTTCGGTCGGCATACTCTTTCAACGCCGGGTCGTTGGTGACGAAGATCGCAACCCAGGGTTCCTCTTTTGAACAGAGTCTTCGCAGGAGAACTTGCCGTAAGCTCGGTTCCATATTGTGCAAGGTTCCATCGAAGATCACCAGCGGCGGGCGCGTCACGATTGCGCGGGCCACGAGAATACGAAGTATCTGGCTCTTCGTGTATCGGTTGCCCCCAGCATCCACACGAGTGTCGAGGCCGTGAGGCATCCGGTCGATTTCATCTTCGAGCTCGACGAATCGAATGGCCCATCGGAGATCTTCGAAGCGGATAGAGGCCCGTCCTAGCGAGATGTTCTCTTCCAGCGTCCCATCGAAGAGCGTGGGCTGGGAGTCCAGCACCAATCCCCGTGATCCGTTGATGTGGTCCATCGTGACGTCACGAAGGTCCACATCATTGTACCGGACGATGCCGGCGGTCGGCCGGTAGAGGCCGGCGAGCACCAGCGCGAGCGTCGACTTCTCGAGGCTGGACCGTACCAACACCGCCAGCTTTTCCCCGGGAGCCACTTCCAGATTGACGTGTTCGAAGAGGGGTGGCGAGTGGGGATAGGCGAAGGCGACGTCTTTGCACGTGAGATGGACGCCATAGAGTGCAGGATCCGGCAACCGGATGCTCGTGCCTACTTCGAAGGCTTCGTGTTTGGGCAGTGCGAAGACACGGTCGAGTTCACCCAAGGATGTCAGAATGTAGGTCATCGCGTAGATCCGGCGAGTGACGGTATCCAAATTGAGCAGCAGGGTGCCGACGATGACTTCGGCTGCGACAAACTGCCCCAGCGTGATCTGCCCGGTGGACAACAGCCAGCCCCCCAGGGCGATCATGCCGCTGTGACAGACGGCTTCCCAGACGACGATGCTCCGATACTGACGCCATGTCAGAATGTTGGATCGTACCTGCCTGGCTCGAAGGTACGCCTCGAGCAGACGATCGGTTTTGCCGATCAGGAAGGGCGTGCTTTGACTTGCCTTGAAATGGAGCCGATTGTTTGCGATGTCTTGAATCCAGGTCATGACATCGTAATTCTTTTCCGACACCGTCCTCGTGGCCAGGACTCCGCCCTGGCCTGCAACCACTGCCACAAGCGCGAATCCGCCGAGAAGCAGGGTGTTGTAAATCAGAAAATTGGGATGATAGAAAACGAGAATCGTCATGCCCGTCATCCCCGACACCAGAACGTTGATCACATCAACAAGCACGACCACGATGGCTCGCGACAGCAGTTCGGCCTCCATGAAACGAGAAGCATGACCAGGTGAGAACGCCTCCTGCCTGATACGTGGCAGGTGTTCCGTCATCGCGAGTGCGATGCGAACATAGAGTCGTTGAAAGAGCGTCTCCGTCGCACTGGTTTGGAAGACCCGAAAGAAGCCGATCGTCAGCAGGCCGATGAGCATGACCAGCGCGAAGGTGACGATCATGATGGGCTCGATTGCGTAGGCGAAGGTGTTGGTGAGTTCTTGAACGGTAAGCGGAACAACCAGGGAGAAAAGACCGATCGCGACGGCGTATAAGATGAGGATGGTGAGGACCCTGATTTCGAGGCCGATCAGGAGTCCGAGCCTGGCAAGCTCAGCCCCCAAGCCGGTTCCTGCTGCCAGGTTGTTCAGATTTCGTCCCGACACGGAGCGCCCTCAGTCAAAACCGTAGAATTGTGATCATGCAGTGGACTCGTGAACCTATCAGACCGGGTCGCCCCTTCATGGACAAGGACGGACTCCGAGGCGTGCTGCGCGTCTCCCTCGAAAATTCCCGATGGAACTGGCCGCACGAGGTCGATCTCACATTCCCGTTGTCGTCGGACGAACAGCCACTTCGCGCCGGCGTTTCAACCGATTGCAGCAATCCTGACAGAGTTCCTGCAGGGTGAGATCGTCATAGAGCAGTGAGGGGGAACGACGGGCGCAACGGTCACAATATTTGAGTGCGATGGAGTGGATTTC
>DATIFR010000122.1:0-1521 GCA_035455145.1 Nitrospira sp. | reverse complement strand
TTGATCCGCTCCAATGACAGGCGCGTCGCATCGGCCGGCGTCATGATCCGAATATCGAGCCCGGCTGTATCATGATCCTTTAAATAGGCTTCGACCTTCGTGATCAATTGCGCATCGTGCGCTCTGGTCTTGTCCAGCCAGAAAATCGCCGGGGCACCGGTGGCCTTCGCACGATTCACCGCCAGCTTGACCCAGTCACGAATCGGGGCATCCTTCACCTGGCACATGCGCCAGATGTCCCCTTCTTCCACCTTGTGTTCCAGCAAGCTCTTCCCCGAGGCATCGACCACGCGGATCGTGCCGTTGCCTGGGGCTTTGAAGGTCTTGTCGTGCGAGCCGTATTCTTCAGCCGCCTGCGCCATGAGACCGACATTGGGCACGCTGCCCATCGTCTTCGGATCGAGCGCACCATGCTTCTTACAGAATTCGACCACCTCATGATAGACCGGTGCGTAGCTGGCATCCGGGATGACGCATTTCGTGTCCGCCAGCTTGCCGTCCGGGCCCCACATCTTGCCGCTGTCGCGAATGACCGGCGGCATCGATGCGTCGATGATGATGTCGCTCGGCACGTGCAGATTGGTGATGCCCTTGTCGGAATTCACCATCGCCATAGGAGGCCGCCTCTTGTAGACCTCTTGGATGTCGGCTTCAATCGCCTTGCGCTGATCGTCCGGCAAGGCCTTGATCTTCGCGTAGAGGTCACCGATGCCGTTGTCCGGATCCACGCCCAGTTTCTTGAGCGTCTCGCCGTGCTTCTCGAACACGTCCTTGTAGTACACCGTCACGGCATGGCCGAAGATCTTGGGGTCCGAGACCTTCATCATGGTAGCTTTCATGTGGATCGAAAACAGCACCCCCTTTTTCTTGGCGTCTTCGATCTGCTCCTCGAGGAACTGACGCAAGGCCCGCACGCTCATGAACGTGGCGTCGATGACTTCCCCTGCCTGCAGCGCCACTTTCGGTTTAAGCACCGTCGTCTTGCCGTCCTGACCGACAAACTCGATCCGGGCTTCGGTGGCGGCAGAGAGCGTCATCGACTTCTCATTGGACCGGAAATCCCCGCCCTTCATATGGGCGACGTGCGTCTTGGAATCCGGACTCCAGGCTCCCATCTTATGCGGGTGCTTCCTGGTATGGGCCTTTACGGAAAGCGGCGCGCGGCGATCCGAATTGCCTTCGCGCAAGACCGGATTGACGGCACTGCCTTTGACTTTGTCGTAGCGGGCCTTGATGTCTTTTTCTTTGTCGTCTTTCGGATTTTCCGGATACTCGGGAAGCTTGTAGCCCTGGCTCTGCAATTCCTTGATGGCCGCCTGCATCTGGGGAAGCGACGCGCTGATATTGGGCAGCTTGATGATATTCGCCTCCGGCTTCTTGGCCAGCTCGCCCAATTCGGACAGCGCGTCCGCCTGCTTCTGTTGCGGCGTCAGGTATTCCGGAAACACCGCGAGAATGCGTCCGGCCAGCGAGATATCCCGCAGTTCCACCGACACACCGGCTGCCTTGCTGAAGGCGTTG
>DATIFR010000121.1:0-2323 GCA_035455145.1 Nitrospira sp. | reverse complement strand
CGACCACTGAGCGTATTCTCTATTACACGGGAATGACGCACAAGATGGGCGAGGTCCACGAGGGCGCGGCCACGATGGACTGGATGGAGCAGGAGCGGGAGCGCGGCATTACGATCACCGCTGCGGCGACCACCTGCTTTTGGCGGGATCACCGTATCAACATTATCGACACGCCCGGTCACGTTGATTTCACGATCGAGGTTGAACGATCGCTGCGCGTGCTTGATGGAGCAGTGGCGGTGTTCGATTCGGTTCAAGGGGTTGAGCCGCAATCCGAGACGGTGTGGCGGCAGGCGGACAAGTATCAGGTTCCTCGCATTGCCTTCATGAACAAGATGGATCGCATCGGCGCCGACTTTTATTTCAGCGTGCAGACCATCATCGATCGCTTGGGCGCTAATCCCATTCCGATCCAGATTCCAATCGGACGGGAGTCCGAATATCGCGGCTCGATCGATCTGATCACGATGAAGGCCTATGTGTACGACGACGAAACCCTTGGCGCAAAGTACAAGATTGAGGAAATTCCAGCCGATCTCATGGATAAGGCCAAAGAGTATCGTGAAAAGATGCTCGACGCGGTGGCGGAATTCGACGACCAGGTGATGGAAAAGTATCTCAATGGGCAGGCATTGACCGAGGATGAAATTCGTCGCGTGATTCGTGCCGCCGCAATTTCTATGAAAGTGACGCCAGTGCTGTGCGGTTCGGCGTTCAAGAATAAAGGCGTACAGCAGTTACTGGACGGCGTGGTCGATTTTCTGCCGTCCCCTCTCGATATTCCGCCTGTGAAATGCATCGACCCGAATACCGATAAGGAAGTGGAGCGCAAGGCGTCCGATAGCGAACCCTTTGCCGCGTTGGCCTTCAAAATCATGTCCGATCCCTTTGCCGGCCAGCTCACATACTTTCGCGTCTATTCGGGCATGTTGAAGACAGGCACGCCGGTGTTGAACGTGACGAAGGGCACCAAGGATCGCATCGGCCGTCTCCTGAAGATGCATGCGAACAAGCGTGAGGAAATTGATGCAGTCTACGCGGGAGACATTGTCGCCGCCGTCGGTCTTAAGGGGGCAACGACCGGAGATACGTTGGCCGATGAGAAGCAGCCGGTCCTGCTCGAGGTCATGAAGTTTCCGGAGCCAGTCATTGCGATGGCGATCGAGCCGAAGACGAAGCAAGATCAGGAAAAGATGGGTTTTGCCCTTCAGAAGCTTGCGCAGGAAGATCCGTCGTTCCGTGTGCGAACCGATGAGGAAACGGCGCAGACCATTATCGCGGGCATGGGCGAATTGCATCTTGAAATCATCGTCGACCGGATGCTGAGGGAATTCAAAGTTGAGGCGAATGTCGGTAAGCCGGAAGTCGCTTTCCGTGAAACGATCAGAAGGAAGGCCGAGGCTGAGTCCAAGTATATCAAGCAGACCGGCGGGCGTGGTCAGTATGGTCACGTGGTCCTGACCGTCGAGCCATCTGAGCCAGGCAAGGGGTTGGAGTTCGTCAATAAAGTTGTCGGCGGCGCGATTCCAAAGGAATACATTCCCGCCATTGAAAAGGGCGTGAAGGAGCGGATGGAGAACGGCGTTATCGCCGGCTATCCGCTGCGCGACATACGGGTCACCGTCGTCGACGGTTCCTATCACGAAGTGGACTCCAATGAAATGGCGTTCAAGATCGCCGCGTCGATGGGATTTTCCGATGCCTGCAAAAAGGCCGATGCCGTGTTGCTCGAGCCGATTATGAAGGTTGAGGTATTGGTTCCCCAGGAGTTCATGGGGGACGTGATCGGCAATCTGAACGGTCGTCGTGGAAAAGTCCAAGGCATGAAAGTGCGGGCGGGGGCCCAGGCTATCGAAGCGTCTGTTCCTTTGATGGAAATGTTCGGCTATGCCACGGATCTTCGGTCGCGGACGCAGGGCCGAGCCACCTACAGCATGGAGTTCGACCGATACGAACAGGTTCCGCGGCAAATTGCTGAAGCAATCATCGCAAAAAATCGAGGCGACTAGCAACAGATCATCGGGTTTTCGGTAGCAGGGAGGAGTTTGGTATGGCGAAGGCGAAATTTGAGCGGAAGAAGCCGCACGTGAATATCGGGACGATCGGGCACGTGGACCACGGGAAGACGACGTTGACCGCGGCGCTGACGAAGATTTGTGCGGATCGCGGGATGGCGAAGTTTATCAGCTACGACGAAGTGGCGAAGGCGAGCGAGAGCCAAGGGCGCCGCGATGCCACCAAGATCATGACGATTGCCATCAGCCACGTGGAATATGAGACGGAGAAGCGGCACTATGCCCACGTCGACTGCCCGGGCCACGCG
>DATIFR010000120.1:0-1818 GCA_035455145.1 Nitrospira sp. | reverse complement strand
CAGCCCGCTGCATCGCGCTCCAACCACCCCCGCGGGCATCAGGTGGAGGAACGTCGCAGTTATTTAAGCTGCGAGTGCCAGTTCTTGATTGGCAGTTGCATTTTCCTAGAGGTTTAACGAGTCCCCAGGAGCTCGACATGCGACAGTGACCTCAGTATCCCCGTCGAAACCGGTCGCCCCCCTTTCTTGTCAGAATGATGAAAATGGCTTCCCGCGGCGTTCTCGCTCCTTCGCTCCCTGCGACGTACGTGAAACTGTACGCCTCGGGTCCTCAGTCGCTCCGGCCTTGCTGGAACCCATTTTGATCATCCAATGCTGGTTCCAGATCCCGCCATAAGCCAAGTGCTATTTGCTCTTGGCTTCCTGAAGAGATGCTCATGATACCGCACAGGTCAAGGGGATACCAGGACCACTTGAAATGGCTGTCTTCTTCCATGCTCGGACCGTGATTTACATGGCCCTGCCCCGCAGAAGGGTCTATGCTGAAAACAATGATTACGCGAGGAGCAGGCTACGAGGTCGAAACGACCGACTACCGAATGGGGGCGGTGGCATATCACATTCGAACCCTTCGCGACCGACAGCAGTTCTCAGACCCGGACGGATGCGCGGAACGTGCCGGTATTTCGTCCGCATCCTGGCCGATGTTCGGGATTGTGTGGCCTGCAGGCCTGGCGCTCGCGAAGGAGATGACCCGGTTTCCGGTCGAGGGCAAGCGCATCCTCGAAATCGGCTGCGGAATCGGCCTCCCCAGTCTCGTCCTCCAACAACGAGGGGCGGATATCACCGCCTGCGATTACCATCCCTTAACGGAAGAGTTCTTGCGTCATAATACAGACCTGAACGGGCTCGAGCCGATCTGCTACTTCAATGCCCCATGGCAAATCGCCTGCCTGGAACTCGGGCGCTTTGATCTGATTATCGGCAGCGATTTGTTGTATGAGCGGGATCACCCCTCGCTCCTCGCCGGTTTTCTTGCCGACCATGCCAACCCCATATGCCAAATTCTTCTGGCTGACCCGGGGCGTAGCCGTTGCGGCCAGATCAGCGCCAAGCTGGCATCACAAGGTTATGCCTGTACAGAATCGCACCTTCATCTCGCCGAGCCGCCTACATCCGTCCACCGGGGGCGCCTCATGAGTTTCGTGCGGACCCACGCGTGATCACCAGACTTGTCGCAAAAGCGGATCTGCGCTTCGGCTGAACCGCTACGCGCTCTTGAAGCGGGTGACTTTGGCAAACATGATGGCGGCAAAGGGGAGGGCCAAGCCTAGGAGCAGCTGCACGATGAGGAGTGAGCCAAGCTCGCTGTAGTCTGCCGGCGATTGGATGGTGCCGGTAGCGGCGTCCTTGATTTCCCGTGTAACGATATAGATCTCATTCAAGTATTTGGTCCCCAGCTGACTGAGCGACAACGCCAGATTGGTGAAGGAAGCCATCACGGCAAAGAAGGTAGCTTTCAAGTTGGCTGGCGCGCTGTTCGCAATCCAGGCCAACATGGGAATCATAGAGATCTGACCGAGCGGCGACTCCAGCGCCGTATCGATCAAGGCAATGAAACGCGCATCGACGATCCCGCCCGTTAACCTCGCCGTCCATTCATGCAAGCCATAGAACATGCTCACGATCGGAAGCGCGAGCACCGTGCCGATGACCGTGAGAAATCCCACGACATAGGCGATCGACCGCTCGGCCATGAAGCGCCGAAACACAAACATGCCGGCCAGGGTGAGCGTGCTCCCGATCAAGGACAAGACCGAGAGAAATTGTTGGTCGAACTTGAGCTGGTCGATCATCCACCAGGTCGTCCCAGGCCCG
>DATIFR010000119.1:0-51581 GCA_035455145.1 Nitrospira sp. | reverse complement strand
AGTCGAAGGGGCCATCACGCTGCGCCTGGAGCAGCTGTTTCTGCAGGCCTCGTATGTCGAGCATATCGAATCCCGGTCACTGCCGGGTGTGAGTCTCATCAAGATTTATTTCCATCCGTCGTACGACGTGAATGCGGGGCTCGCCGAAATTACCAGCCTGACCTACTCGGGGCTGCGGTATCTGCCGCAGGGGATTTTTCCGCCGGTGATCATCAAGTTTGGGGCGGCGAGCTTGCCGATCGCTGTCCAGACGACGAGCAGCGAGACACTGGGGGAGAAAGAGGTCCGGGATCTGGCCTACTTTAACGTGCGGCCCCAGCTGGGCAATGTACCGGGGATTGCCTTTCCGACGACCTTTGGCGGGACGGTGCGGCAGATCACCGTCTTTCTCGATCCGGACCGGATGCAGGCCCGCGGCATCTCGACCCAGGAAATCGTGAATTCCGTCAACGCGCAGAGCGTGCTCCTCCCCGCGGGCAACGTGAAGATCGGGGTCTTCGACTATAACGTCTATACCAACAGCATGATCAAGATCGTGGAGCAGATGAACGACATCCCGCTGAAAGTCGTCAACGGGGTGCCGATCACCCTGCGCGAGGTGGGGAAGGCGGTCGATTCCACGATGATTCAGACCAACGTAGTCCGGATCGACAGCCATCGAGCCGTGTACCTCCCGATCATGAAACAGGCAGGGGCGAACACGATTCAGGTGATCGATGGAATCAAGGCAGTCCTCCCGAAGCTACTCGCGCTCCCGAAAGAATTGTCGGTGAAATTGTTGTCCGATCAGTCGATGTATATTCGGCAAGCCATCCAGACCCTGGAACATGAAGGGCTGCTGGGCGGTGGGTTGGCCTGCCTCATGGTCCTGATCTTTTTGGCGAGCCTGCGATCGACCCTGATCATCGCGCTTGCCCTTCCACTGTCGATCATGGCGGCGTTTGTTTTGCTGTATTTCACAGGGCAGTCGGTCAACGTCATGACGCTTGGAGGGTTGGCGTTGGTGATCGGAACTCTATTAGACAACAACATCGTGGTTTTGGAAAACGTGCACCGGCACTTAGCGATGGGAAAATCGCCTGAGCAGGCGGCCGGCGACGGAACGAGCGAAGTCGCGCTCCCGATGCTGGTCATTACGATCAGCATTTTGATTGTCTATCTGCCCATTATGTTTTTCACAGGCATCATCCGCTTTTTGTTCGTGCCGCTCGCGCTGGCCGTTGCCTACACCATGGTGGTGTCCTACTTCTCCTCGATGACGGTCGCTCCGGTCGCGATGGCCGCTCTTCTGAAACCAGCTGGTCATGCCGGCGGCGGAGATCATGCCGCTTCATCGCGGCTGTTCGATCGCGTGTTTGGTCACCTCGTGAACCGATATGTCCAGACCCTCCGCTGGTGTCTGAGACACAAGGCCTTAGTGATCCTTGGGGTTATGGTCATCTTCGTCGTGTCCTTGCTGGCCGGAACGCAGCTTGCCACAGAGTTCTTTCCGAAAGTTGATTCGGGATCGTTCATCCTGAACGTCTCGGTTCCCGAGGGAACGCGCCTTGAGAAAACCGAGGCCATCGTTGCCCGAGTCGAGGATCTCGTTCGCCAAGAAGTACCGGCGGGTGATTTGGAGCAGATCGTGTCGAACATCGGCCTGCCCCAGGGATGGATGGTGCTCTATACGCCAGTCAATGGTCCACACCAGGCCTTTATCATCGTGAGTTTGAAAAAAGAACATACGACAAGGACCGATGCGATTATTGAGAAGCTGCGCGGAGTCCTTCTCAGCCGGCTACCCGGACTCAAATTCAGCTTTCAGACTGGCGGGATTGTCAGCGACGTCGTGAACTTCGGCGTGCCGGCGCCGATCGACATCAAGGTAACCGGACGTGATCTCTCCACGTTGGCCGAGGCCGCGAATCAGATTCGGAATGTTGTGGCCCGCGTTCCCCAAACCACCGATGTGCAAGTCCGTCAAGGCATGGACTACCCGGAAATCCATCTGGATATCGACCGTGCAAAGGCTGCCTATGTGGGCCTCAAAGAGAAAGACATTGTGTCGGATCTCATTACAGGGCTAAGTTCGAACGTCACGTTGAATCCGGGATATTGGATTGATCCGCGTTCCAACAATGCGTATTTCGTCGTCACGCAGTTCCCGGAGCAGCTTCTGGTCGAGTTCCAAGACTTCCTCAATCTTCCGCTGGTCGGTTCCCCGGTTTCATTGCGACCCTCCGTCGCGGTAGGCGGGACTTTGCGTCGAGGCGGCTCTCTCACGCGGTCGCAAACTCCGTTTCCCGAACGTCCGGAGTTGCCGATTCTTGGCGGGAACAATCGCCACTCCATTATGCTGAGGGACATTGCCCAAGTCACGCGGACCTCTGGCCCAGAGACGGTGGACCACTATAATCTCCAGCGAACGATCGATGTTCTGGCTAATGTCAAAGGCTATGACCTGGGGCGAGTGGCTGCACAGGTTGAACAGGCTGTCGCAGGCGTTTCGCTTCCAAAAGATGTCACGGTGATGTTCAAAGGGGAAGTGGACAGCATGAGATCAGCTATCAAGGGCTTCGCCGGTGTGCTCCCGTTAGCCATTGTCCTTGTCTATCTCGTCATGGTCGGCTTGTTCCGGTCCTACCTTGACCCCCTCATCATTATCTTTGCCGTACCACTGGGATTCATCGGGGTGATCTGGATGTTGCTGCTTTCACACACATCGGTCAATGTAGAATCCCTGATTGGGACGCTCATGATGATCGGCATTGTCGTCGCGAACAGCGTACTTCTGGTAGACTTTGCCAACAACCTTATGCGTGAAGGCATGCCAATCGAACAGGCCGTAGTGGAGGCCGGTCGGCTCAGGATCAGGCCCATCTTGATGACGGCACTCGCGACCGTCTTCGGTCTGGCCCCAATGGCGCTCGGGATCGGCGAAGGTAGCGAGATGAACATGCCATTGGCACGTGCGGTGATCGGGGGCCTGTTGGTGTCCACCGTGATGACTCTGCTCGTCATTCCCGTATTGCACGCGTTGATTCGCGGACGCTCCACGGGCCACCCTGTACCGCAGGTCACTGGATGAATCAGTATCTATCACCGAGAAGCAGGAACACAGGCCGGTTCCTTGGGTACTGGCAAAAGAAGAAGGAGGCCGTATGGCGGCGCCGTCTCAGCTTTCGATGGGGGAAGATCTCATGATGCAGCCACGGACGATGAAACGTCTCTATATTGTGATGGGGAGCGTGCTTGCTGGGGCGCTCATCGTCATCATGACGCTGGTCGGACCAAACGGGCGAGAGGAATCTGTTTCCTCGCCGCCCCGGGACAGCAAGGGGACAGGAGAGGCGGAAGGAGGCCCTGCGGTTCAAGTGCTAAAGCCGACGCGGCGCGATATTGCGCGGACGCTGACACTCCCGGCTAATATCTCTCCCTGGCAACAGGCCACGCTCTACGGAAAAGTGTCCGGCTATCTGAAATGGATCGGATTTGATAAAGGGGATATTGTCGAAAAGGGTCAACTGCTGGCCGTGATCGATGCTCCTGAAATCGAAGATCAATACAAACAGGCCGACGCCGACTATGCTATCAAGAAAGTCACCTATGAGCGGTATTTGAGCGTCTGGAAGGATAATCCCGATATCATTGCCAAGCAGGATGTGGATGTGGCGAAGGCCGCGGCAGAGTCCGCCAAACACCAACGAGACAGCCGGCGGAACTTGATGGATTACACGAAGGTCTACGCCCCCTTTTCTGGCGTTATCACGGCTCGATTTGCGGATCCGGGGGCGTTGATTCAATCTGCGACCGGTTCCGCTACACAAGCCGCTCCTCTGTTTACAATTATGGATCTCAGTAAGCTCCGCGTCTATGTCAGCGTTCCTCAGGAAACTGCCTTGCTGGCCAAACCCGGAATTCCGGCGGTATTGACGGCCAGAGAGGTCCCTGGCAGAGAGTGGAAGGTTTCGGTGACGAGAACAACCGAATCCTTAGATCCAGCCACCCGTACGTTACTGGTCGAGATTGACATTCAAAACGAAAAGCACGAACTTCAGCCGGGGATGTTTGTGACGGCGAAACTGACTCTTGAGCAACACCCCAACAGCCTCGCACTTCCGCCTGCTGCCATTGTCTCCGGGAAAACACGCGATGAGAAATGGGTGTTCGTCGTTGAACAGGGAAAAGCGCACCGAAATCCCATCAGGACCGGCATCGACGACGGAGTATCGATTGAAGTGGTTGAAGGCCTGACGGGCGAGGAACAGGTGGTTGTCGTGGGCAAAAGTGGTTTATCGGAGGGCCAAGCAGTGACCGTCTCAAATTATGACCTGCCGGCTGGCCAAAATGCCAAACAGAAGATGTAGCTCCCTTTATCATGAGAATGATCAAAACGCGTGCCGAGAGCGGTACCTCATGCGACAGACTTTCATCGGCATCTTAGTTCTGGCGCTTCTCGCGAACTCTCTCCAGGTCGCGCTCGCTGAGACAGGAGAATTTACTTCGCCGGTCGAGGGGGCTGTGTCTCGCCCTGTCGTGAAGCCGGCGGGGTCTCTGTTGAAACTCGATGAAGCCATCAGGACCGGCCTTGCCACCCATCCGCTGATCGAGCGCTCGCGGTACAGCTCCCTGATCGCGAAGGCGTTGACCCGCCAAACACAGGGTGAACGGTATCCCTGGCTTGAAGCGTCCGTCGCCGGAACCAGCGGCTCGCTGCGCATCGTGACGACCGATGGCAAAACGATTCACGATCGCGGCGGTCACGGCTTCGATCCCGGCGGCGCGCTGGCGAAACACAACCAGAACATGTTGACCGGCGGCTTCATGCTCAATCAATTGATCTCTGATTTCGGCTATACCGCCCACCGCATCCTCGCGAATGAAGCGAATGAGGCAGCCAGCGAGAAAGAAATTTCGACTAACAAAGCCTTTGTGATTCTCAACGTTCAAAAGGCCTATCTGAACTGCCTGCTGCAGAAAAATCTGGTCCTAATCGCGGCTGAGACGGTCAAGCAACGGCAAGCGGTCCGGGATCAAGTGCAGGGGTTGTACAAACACCAGCTCAGGTCGAAAGTCGATCTCGACTTGATGTTGGTGGAAGTCTCGAATGCAGAACTCTCACTGATCAAAGCCCAGAACGATCTCAAGCAATCTTTTGCCGCTTTGAACAACGCGATGGGAATCGAAGGGCCGGAGCGGTATGAACTGGAACAGATTCCGATACAAGTGACTCCCAGTCCGGCAGTGGAAACATTGGTCACCACCGGTCTCAGCGACCGGCCAGAATTACTGGGCAATCGGGATCGTCTGGTGGCCAGCGAAGAATTGCTCAAGGCAGTCAAGGCCCTGAACTTTGGCTCGCTCTCCGCTGTCGGCTCCCTCGGCATCACCAAATACGGCGATGTGCATGATGCGGGCATTCCTTCCGATGGCGTAGCCCCGTTTTGGGGATTCGGCGCCACGATGAAATTCCCCATTTTTACCGGATTCCGGATTCAGAATCAGATCAAGGAAGCCAGCCACCGTAAAGGGGAAACGGAGGAGGAACTTCAGAATCTCGGCAATGAAATCGTGTTGCAGATTGTCCGAGCCTATCTCACGAGAACGACGAATGCCGAACAAATCGGGCTTGAACAAGAGCGCGTGACCTTTGCAAAAGAAGCGCTGATGCTTGCGCAAGAACGCTACCGTCTTGGCTTAAATCCGATCGTCGAAGTCGTCCGTGCAACAGCAGCGTTGTTTGAATCCGAATCACGCCTGGCGGAAGCCCGCTACATCTACAAAACCAGTGAGTCGGTGGTCTCCTATGCGACAGGGCAAGAATACAAACGTTTCTAGGTGCTTGACTGGTCTGCTGCTCTGCATCATCTCCGGCGCGGCGACTCTGTTCGCCGCAGAGGATACGTCACTGCCTCTCCCGTCGGCGGCAGGCTCCCGCCTGAGTTGGGAGCAGGCGATTCGTACGGCTATCGAAAAACACCCGCTCATCAAAGTGGCCGAGCATGAGATGCTGGAGTCGCAGGCGCTGATCAAGCAGATCGAATCGGCCAATTATCCGCAGATCACCGGTCTTTATTCCAATTCCGCCGGCAACACCAGGGTGCTGGCCAACCTCAACGTCTCGGGCTCGCTGCCGAAGCCTACGAACTACCTGACCACTCCGGGTATTCGCGCGGATTTTCTTATCACGGACTTCGGCCAGACGGCCCATCGGATCCTCTCCCAAAAATCGTTCGCGGCGTCCGCTGAGAAAGCCCTGTTGACGTCGAAGGCCCTCGCCATTCTGGATGTGGAGCAGGCCTATCTCAACTGTCTGAAGCAGCAGCGGTTGGTGGAGATCGCGCGCGAGGTTATGAACGAACGTGATCTCATCCGCCAGCAGACGGAGGCGTTCTATCGACGGCAGCTGCGATCGAAGTTGGATCTGGATTTTGCGTCGGTGGAGTTCAATCGGGCGGAGGTGGTGTTGATTAAAGCTCAGAACAATCTGGCTTCGGCATTTACCGCGCTGAATACCGCCATGGGTCTTCAGGGTCCAGGGACGTATGTACTGGAACAAGCAGGGCTCTCGGTGATACCCAGTCCCACCCCTGAATCACTGGTGCAGGAAGCATTGAATCAGCGACCGGAGTTACTCGGAAGCAAAGACCGGGTGCAGGCTGCCGAGGAAGCTCTGAAGGCGGCGAAGGCCCTTCGGTTCGGATCGGTAACCTCGATCGGTACCTTGGCCTATACCTGGTGGGGTCGTGAAGAACGACCGAGTGGAAAAGACGTGAGCAATCCCGGTGCAAAGCTCGGTTGGTACGGAGTTGGGGTGGCCAGTTCGTTCCCTTTGTATACCGGCGGCCGCATTGAAGGCCAGATTGAGGAAGCCGACGCTCGAAAGGGCGAAACTCAGGCCACGACTCGATCGATCGCCAACGATATCGTGCTGCAGGTCGCACAAGCCTACTTCAGCCGGTTGACCGCTGAACAACAAATCAAAGTCGCGGAGGAGAGGGTTGCGCACGCGCGCGAAGCGCTGACGCTCGCACGCGAGCGGTATAAGGCCAGCCTAGGCTCCATTCTCGATGTGACGACCGCGACGACCGATTTGTTGAGCGCCGAGGTCGGACTCGCGGAGGCGCAGTATGACTATCGAGCCAGCGAAGCTGCGCTCGCCTATGCGACGGGAGTCGAATATGGGCGGTTTTGAACCGGCACGATTGTCGAATGCGAGACGGGTTTTGCCCGGCATGTGGTGCATGCTGATCGCTGTGCTTGGGTCTGGTGAACTCTGCTGGCCGGCTGAGCGTTCTGCTGAGGAGCCTGTTCGATCGCTCGTCCCTGTGTCATCGCCGACAGCTCCCCAGACGAGGGGAGGGTTCCTGGGCTATGAGGCTGCGATTCGCATTGCCCTTGATCGTCATCCACTGCTTCGCCGATCCAAAGAAACGGCGTCTGCCGCCGAGGCCGTCACCGGGCAGGCGGAGGCTCGATTCTATCCGGAACTGAATGCGTACGCGATTCAAACCGGAGGAACGGTTCGCCCGCTCAGCGCGTTCAACGTGGCGGGAGCACAGAATAAGCCGACTTCCTATATCGAGAGCGCCGGGTTTCGAGCAGACCAGTTGATTTACGATTTCGGTCAAACGGCACACAAGGTTCTGGCAGAGCGATCCGGACAGGAGGCGGCGGAAAAAGATATCCAGACACATAAAGCGACCGTCATCCTGAAGGTCCAACAAGCCTACATCAACTGCCTGCGGCAACGCCGACTCCTCGAGATTGCCGAAGAAACCGTCCGGGAACGTGGAGTCCTGCGCGACCAGATCGCGACGTTGTACAAGCGGGAATTGAAGTCCAAGCTGGACTTCGATCTCATCTCGGTCGAGCTCCGGAATGCCGAGGTTCAGTTGCTCCAGGCGAAAAACGAGCTGCGTGCTGCCTTCGCAGGATTGAATAACGCCATGGGAGTCAGGGGATCAGAAGACTATACCTTGGAGGATCTCCCGGCTGCCGCCGCCTCGGCATACACCTTGGAGTCCCTGATTACGCAGGCATTGGAAGACCGTCCGGAATTGCTCGGCACAACGGATCGCATCAGGCAGGCGGATGAACGGCTCAGTTCGGCTCAGGCGTTAAATCTTCCCACGATCGCAGCTCAAGGAATGTACGGCGTCATCCACTTCAGTGACGCTCCGCTCAACCAGTATGCCGGTTCACACCCCGGACAAACGAATCTCTGGTGGGGTGCAGGAGCGATGGTGTCCGTGCCGATTTTTACGGGGTTTCTGATCGAAAATCGCGTCGCAGAGGCGAGACAGCAAAAATACAAGGTCGAGCAGAAGAAGGTAAACCTGTCGAATAACATCGCGCTGGAGGTGACGGACGCCTATTTATCGCTCCAAGCGGCCCGTCAACAGATGGTCGTCGAGGAAAAAGAAGTCGAGTCGGCCCGCAGTGCGCTGACTCTGGCCAAGGAACGCTATCGATTGGGATTGGCTTCCATTGTGGACGTCACGACGGCCACCACAGCCCTCTTGGTTGCTGAAGTGCGCCTCTCAGAGGCGAGATATGGCGTGCAGGCAGCGTCCGTTGCCGTTGCCTATGCCACCGGCCAGGCTAGTCAGAATTATTGATTCAGGCGTCATTGGTTGGAGATGATTCCCCCCATCTTGCGAGAGACTGTCTTGCAGGGCCAGCCATCAGCACATAAGAAAATAAAGGACATGTCGGTGAGTTGTTATTTCGATTCGCCCCACGTGTCGAAACCAGATTCAGTACCGCAGGTTAGTAGATCAGCGTCACGCGGAAAATGACGAAGTCCGAAGTGCCTGAGGCAATGTAGGTAGAGTTTGCTCCCTTCAAATCTGTGTGCTCCCAGATACCCTGCAATCGGAACTCACGGCTGGCATACCAATTCAGAGCAACACTGTAGCCTTTAGCGGTGCGAGCATAAATGGCGGCGTTCCCGTAATTGAGCCCAAAGGTGTTTGGATCCAGATCTTGTTCGGAATAACGCGCGGCAATTGTCCATGCTCCCCAATCTCCGCGGCTGAAGGAGTTCCAGGTTGCGTCGAACGGATGTTTGGGTGCCACACGGTTGAACGCCGGCTCATCATCCGTCAGCGCGAATTCGCCTTGTATCATCCAGGCTTGATGCTGTAGCGTGTCCGACCTGCCGGAGGCGTGGTCAATTTTCGGTTCCCAGGAGTGAATGAACGTGGACATGACTCCGATGCGGTTCCAGAACCAGGACATTTGAGGAAGGATTTTTGTCTCAGCGCCGTTGCCGGTAACGGTACCGTTATACGAAAAGATTGTCCGGTCAAACCCCATGGTCTGCATAGGCTGCTGGCAGGCCGATTGACTACAATTCCCATAAAACCCGGCGACGCCCACATCGAGCTTTCTGAAAATCTGGGGCCCCTTGCGTAGAAACGGGGTATACATGAGTCGAGCATACCCCAGCTTGTTACTATCGGCGGAAACATTGGGCCGACTGTTGTTTCCGATGGCACCATTATTACTGTTGAACACGCCAATGTCGTAACGGACTGATTGCTGCAGCACTCGACCGGTCACCTCGACGCCAAAATCTCGACGGAGCGCAAAGTTCTGAACCATAGAACGCTCGGCAAACACCAAATCGAATTCGCCCTGTTGGTTCTCGATGTTCATCACCGGCTTGAAGAGACCGATGCGGATTCTCGCCCAGTCCGAAGGCTCCACGTCGATGAAGGCATTAAACAGTTGGAAGCTGCTCGAGAAGTCCGGCATGATCTGCCCGCGGACGAATTGACCGACGCGAAAATCCATAATGGGACGGAGTCGCCGTAATTCAAATCCGTTTTCCTGCGTTCCCGGATCGATCGCGTTATGGCCCATCGGATAGGTATGGTAGTCGGTTTGGACACCTCCGTTCAGATGCAGCCGATAGCTGCCGTCCGTCGAGTAGAGTGCGAAACCGCGCTCTCGCTGCTCTGGTGACCAACCCAGTCCTCGTTCCATCACGCCGCGTCCATGTCCGCGCCCGACTGCAACAGATTCCAGCACGCTGAGACGTCGATCGAGTTCACGAAGACGTTGACGAGCTTTGGTGGGATCCGGTGGACCTTGAACGGGACTCGATTCAACTTCGGGCTCCGCAGAAGTCTTCGGGGGTGGCGCGGTATCCGCCTGCTGGGACGGAAGCGGATCCTCAGCCGACGCAACGTTTGCGCAGGCCAGGACGAACAGGAATAGCCAGATAGTTGCCACGGCTTAGAACGTCAGTTGAGCGCGAAACATCAGGCCGTTTTCGTGATCCGCTGCACGATAGGCCGGGGTTGCGCCGGTAAAGTCGGTATGGACAAAGTTTCCGGTAATCCGGACGTTGCTGTTGAGATACCAATTGAGCCCGATGCTTGTGCTCTTGGCCCGCAGCACATTGACCGTGGGATCGGCTAAGTTAAACGCATAATTGTCTTGATCCAGGTTGATTTGCGCATAGCGAGCCGCGACCTCCCAGGCTCCCCATTGCTTTTTTGACCAGTTGAACGGTTGGCGGGGTTCGATGTGGCCGTAGGTCGAGGTGTCGTCCGTTAAGAGAAAAGACATTTGGGCCATCCAGGCATCGTTCGTGGTCCGCCTGTCCGGCCCATTGCCGTTCTTGAGATGCTGGGTACTGCTGACGTACTCGCCAAGGAGACCGACCCGCTTGTAGTACCACGCGGCCTGGGGGGCAAGCCTGAAACGGTTTCCGTCGCCCTGAACCTGTGACCCGTAATTGAAGAAGGTGTAACTCAGCGTTTCAGTCTGCATGATTTCCTGACCACTGGTGTTGCTTACGGATCCTGTACTCATCCCGACTCCGACCCCCAGTCCTCTGAGCCATTCCACTGAGTGATCCACGAAGGGGCGGGAAAAGACACGCGCCTCCATCGTCTTATCCGAGCTCGCGGCCTTGGTGTCCTGATAGAAATTTGCATTCGGTGCTCCGTTGAAGACGCCGATTTGATATTCCAATGCCCCGCGCCAGAACGTGCCCCAGACCATCGCTCCGATGTCGCGATTCGGAAGGAGATTCCGTGTCAACGAACGCTCCATGAAGCTCAGATTCTGTATGCCTTGCAGCATCTCCAGCCCGATCGGGCTTTTGAACTTTCCGACACGAATCCGCATGGCAGAGAAATAATCCCATTCGCCAAACCCGTCGGGGATTTGGACAACGCTCTGGTTTTGGGATGGGTTCTGATCGATGACGCCATTACCAAAGTCCGGGGTGATCAGCATGTGGAAGTATCGCCAGACACGTACGTGCGCCATCGGGCGGACGCGCTGGAGGAGGAAGGTGTTTGGGTGTACGCCTGGATCAGTGCCGTTTTGGCCGCCGGGAAAACTTCGATAATCCGATTGAAACAACACGGGGAGCCGAAGGAAAAAATCGCCGTTGCTCGACATCAAGAAGAACCCGTTGTGCCGCGTCCAGCCTCCAATCAAGCCTGCGAGTCCGGGCCGCTCTTCGGTGCCGACCAACACGCGTTCCAGCGCATTGACTCGATCTGTTAACGACTTAATCTCATCATCCAGTTCCTTCTTTGGCCCGGGTTGTGATGGAGGAGGGGAGGGTCCCTCTTGAGGCCCGGATTTCTCCGACGCGGGGGCGCCTTCTTTTGTGGCCTGAGATTGCATTTCTTGGAACGCTTTACGGAGTTCATCAACTTCTTGTAGGTCAACATCCGATATGTCATCCCGCCCGTCTTTCGTCGGTGGCGGAAGCGGGACTGTTCGTTCGATCGATTCAGGCTGCGTTGATGTCGCAAACTCCGAGTGTTTAAGTCGTTTCCGAGCTTCACGCGTACGTTCCGCCATGGCGTCCATTTCGCTTTGATCGATAGGAGGAACGTCATCGTAAAATCCGAAAGACGGCTCTACAGCTAGCGCATCCGGACTGAAGCTCACCCACAGAGCGCCCAATAACAGAAGCGAGCACGACAATCGGATCAGGCGGTTGTGATGGCAAGATCCTGGGAAATGTGATAGAGCAGTCATCGTCGGAGAACCTTTCTCTGCAGTGGAGGCCATTATGGTCGGTGCGAGTGTCATGAGGTCACCGCTGGGTGTTGGCACTCTGTGTGCCATCATGGGGTTGATGCTCCAGGCCTGTGCGGGAGGTCAGCATAATGGACTTGCGGCGGAAGCGCTACTGACCCCGGAAGGTTTCGCCACATGGGAGCGAGAAGAAGCAGCATTGAAGGGGAACATGCTCGCGGCTAAGGAGTCGTATAAGCAGGCAGGATCCTTAGACGCGTTGAAGAGCTATGAAGGTGCGGTGCGCGAATATCTGGATCATGGGTTCGCGTTATATCGGGCCTATCAAGACGTCCACCGGCCATTTCCTCCCGATCTCGTGTCCTCGCTGGAACAGAGAACGAACCTTCTAATGGATGTGGCGGATGAGTACGTCAAACACGGGAGCACTGCGGTGGGCGAAAGCATTGCCTCAGAAGTTGTCCGCAATTATTCGGATCTCCCGGTGATGGCTCCGGCTCAACGACGAGCTGAGGCGTTGCTGCTTCGATATCGTTACCGGCAAGACTATTAGCCGCTAATCCTCGGTCGAGACTGTCCATTCCACAAGACGCCCGTTCCGGAACACGAGATCCCATTCGTATGATCGGTCGTACGTGGCGACATAGCGAAACCGGGCCATGGGGCCCACGGCGAATCTTTCAGTCGGTTCACCATAGAGCTTCATGACCTCATCAATTGTGGCGCCAAGCTCGATTCCCTTGGCGGTTCTGACTGGCAGTGATGCGCGCGTGGGGGCATAACAGACACCCACGATAGGAGGATCCTGAGATACCGTGATGGCATCCACATGGCCGTTGACATCAAGTCGAAGATAGTTCGGCCCTTTCGTTCCTGGTACGTTGTATAGATAGGAGATTGTGTCGCCGGTCGAGTTCGGAACCAGGCAGGGAGACAGGCCGAGCTTCCGCTCGACTTCCGGAGCGGTATCTCTCCCTGCTACGACCGTAGCCAACTCCCAGTCGCTCGGGCCGACCGGAGCGGCTTCTGCCAAGGCGTTTAGGCCGAAGACGACCAGCCCGATAAGTGCCAGCATGACCCAAAATAATTCCCGGTCTCCCCATTTGTTCAGCCAAGCCAGCATGGTACAGTCCTCTCCAGTCGTGTGACAAATATCGAGCTGTGAATCCCTTGTTTATCCAGCAAGGTATGTGCCATTGGTATTGAAGCAAAAAATGCGAGATTTTCATTACTGAGACAGCTGGTTTGAGCGATTTCGCACGCGACGCACTGTGCGAAGCAACCAGTCCAGCGCTATACCGGTGTCGGTACGAGTTGAAACAGAGGAGGGATCAATAACCCTCATTGCAACGTGATAGGGTGGAGAGCAGCCGGTGCGATGGGAGGATGAGCTATCAATAGGCCACACCCAGGGTCTGCGATTGTCTTTACAGCGGGTTATTAAAGCTGCCGAACAAGTGGTCTTGCTCGTAGACGATAAGTGACTCCAACAGTTAAGGAGAGGAGGCAAGAATGGCGGAGGACAGGAAGCAGGGGGTGATTATATTAGCGGGCGCTATTGGATTAGTCTTGTTGATGGCTCCCCTAGTTGGAGTAGCGGAGGTCTCTAAAGAACTTGTTGTGAAATATATTCTTGCGACAGTCCAAGCATTCCGGACCGTCTACGTCGAGCAAGTCACGGAACGGGTGAGTAAAGAAGGGATTCTACCCAAAGAAGACTGGATGAAGGACGACCATGCCGTTATGCTCCCGTTTCAGTTCGTGAAGATGGCGGGACAAGAAATGAAAACCCTTGAGAAAGATGTTGAAATCGGGCTGGTGTCCCTGACACCGTTGTATAGTTCGAACTTTCCGAAGACCGAGACGGAGGTGAACGCCTTGAAGGAACTCATGGCAGATCCGACTCGTAAAATAATGACATTCGCAGACGGGAAAGATTTTAAGGGGCTTGCCGCCGATTTTGCCATCGAGCGGAGCTGTGTGGATTGTCACAATCACCATCCGAACAGCGTGAAGAAGGATTTCAAGAAAGGCGATATGATGGGAGCAATTGTGGTCAGGTTGAAAAAATCATGATAAAGATGCTCTGTGTTGGGTCTTACGAGCTCTTGAGTCCGGAGCGATTTCAGCGTGACAGCCAGCATCGCGAATTGTAAGCAGATGTTCCCTTATCGTTGCGAGATGTGCAGGTAACGGGAATCCATCCGGAGGCACCATCAGGGTCAATTCCCGTGTCCCATCGCTTGTTTATCCCAGAGCGTCTTCCCTTCGATATATCAAATGCAGACGAAAAATTGGTTTCACCACGCTTATTTGCAGGTCTATTGGCCATTTGCTGTTTCTTCTAAGGGCGGCGGTTTCACCATCGCGCTGCACAGCAAGGCGCGGGGCCTTCGCCGCTTGGAGATCGGATGACGCGCCGGTGCCCAAACCAGAGTGAGAGCGTCCCATCGTATCCCGCTGCCTACGGAGCCGGCTGTATGTGTGTGAGATGGTACATAGCCCGAGCGTGACCTTTATCCGTCGCATAGACCTCGACCTTGTCGCCAACCTTGAAAGTGCCCTCCAGATGGGTGGTCTTGTCGACATGCAGGCGCTCGTCGTGGCCTGCCGTGTCATGCACCGTGTAATACTCCCCCTCAATCTTCAGCACGTCTCCCTCAACCAGCTTGGAGCCAGCTGCGTAGGAGAGAGTTGCGATTCCGATAGTGCTGATCAGTGTGAACCCGAACAGCGCGAGTAGCCTCTTCATACTGTCTCCTTTCGGTTCATGAATAGTTGTAGTTTGCCCCTCGAAAGAATGGTGTATCTCGTACGTTTCCACTGATCCTGTCACCTCAAACGTTACTCCCTTGGGCTGTTTCCGCTTCGTCGGTATGGTTTGTCGATGTGCGGGATCATCGGGCTGAAGATCTGCCCCTTCTATATTCGGGATGCAGTCTAAGATGCCTTAGCGGCGGTAAACGTCTCATGCGGTGGTCCCGTGTATCATCGTCTCGGCTTTCAGCCAATCATCCAGTGCATAACCATCGATACGCCCTCGTTGCTCGTACAATTCATATGCTTTTGTTGCAATACGGTCCCATGTTCTATTGTTCCATGTGTTGAGAGACTCTGACTGCATGTCTGGACTTGCCTTGACGAGATTCTTCCCATTCCCGCGTTTCTTCATGGTTGTCCTCCTTTGGCCATATGTAAGTCTCTCTGAGCTTACGAGCCGTGATGTCTGGTGGTTGTCCTTATCTCATTTCTATCAACAAAGATGCAGACCGCAGTAGGGGGTTTACTGAAGTCCGCGCTCAACTAACCGAGCTTCAACCTCTAAATGTTTATTCTCCAAGGTCTGTCGTTGTTGACGCAGGTCCTCTATGGCCTGCATGTACTCCTGCCGGTGTTTGCGCCAGTCGTCCAGCAACGGTCCATTCGTTCCCTGGCTCTTGGAGGCCCGTTGAAGCAGGTCACGCGCCAAGACAAGATGATTGCGCTGTAACACCCATTGTTGCTGGTGCAGTTGCCATCCAGACAGATCCAACGCCTGCAATTCCTGCAGCACGGGGTCCGTTCCCGCTGACGCCTGCCGTACATCGTTCATGCGCTTCGACAGCGCATTGATGTTGGCGTTGAGTTGCGTGATGCCTTTACTCAAAAGACCAATGACCGGATCGTCGGGCGGAGTAGATTCCTGGTTCGTCTGATTGGGGCCGGCACAGGATGCGATGCCCATCGCAAGCGTGAATCCGACAAGCGTCCACAGCCGGTGCCTTTTCATACAGCCTCCTTCAGAGAAAATCCGATGGCTTCGATTGTGTTGACCATTGTGCTGTTCGCGGGACTTGATGAGTTGTTGTAACGGCATCTGTGCGCTCTTCCGCCTGGACTCGGGAATGCGTTTCATCGTCGTCTTTCCAACCGACCTGCTCAAAATTCCAGATGCGTCTATTTCTGGTTCGCATATCGGATGGCTGTGCCGGATAAATATTCTGTTCGACCAGTCTGATCAGCCGCGCCTTGCACGAAACTCCAGGGGTCGTAATAAAAGGGGTTCCACCACCCCCAGCCGCTGGCATACGGGCTGAAACTGTCCGCCGCCGGCCCCAACGTGGATTCATAGAGGGGACCCGACCCTATTGATTCCAAGATGTCGAACTTCCCTCCCACAACTGCATCCGCTCCCAGTGTGGCCGCACGGGCGAGAACTTTGTCCTTCATCCGGTCCTCATCCGCGCTCTGACTCGTCGCAATAATCCGCGCCAGCTTGATGTACGGAGAACCGGGTGCTGTCTCCAGCCATTGCACCTGGGTTTCATCGGCGCGCGGGGCATAGGACTCATGGGTCAAGGGCTCGACCCGTACGGATACGCACGCGGTCAGCATCGCGCAGGAACAACACAACAAGGCGACACACCCGATGACCATAGGCGAGCCTGAATCACTATGCTGGATAGAAGGTGCGATCTGCACTGTGGGGCCACAGATTGTTTATTTATTGTGTTTGCCTTCCCAACTGCGTTGCTGCTGATTCCTTGAGACCACCAGCCGTTGTTGCTTCAATGTAACGGATGGCCGTACCCATGAGCATATTCATGGTCTCGTCATATGGAACAGCGATGCTGCCGGAGTAGCCTCCCCCCCACGGGCTCCATCCTCCATAGGGACCACCGTATCCGCCATACCCCCATGGGCTTCCATAGTAGGGGCTGTTGTAGCCCCACGGATCATACAGCGGTTGATACGCCACCTCGTGGGTCGTCTGGGTTTGCGGCTTGGCAAAGACGACCGCATCGGCTCCAAGCGATGCCGCCTTGTCCAAGATCTTGTGTTGCAAACTGCCAAAGCTGAGCCCACTATCTCCGATCCGCAGTTCCGCGAGGTCCACATGGGGGCGAGTCGGTTTCTGCTCCAGCACGGCGACTTCGTCTGCAGACTTCTTGGGAGGAAACTTCTCGCTGGTTAGCAGAATGGTGTCTACGCTCGCACAGGCAGCGAGGAGCAGACACGGTCCGAGAATCGCCACAATGACAAAGACGGCATTCCCGCGTTGCTTCTTCACTACCTGTGATAGAAGGACACGCACTGGCTTCTCTCCATGCTCCGGCCTCACGTGTCTGGATTACATCGACAGCTTATTGAATGCATCCAGCGCCGCTACCTTGTAGCACTCGGCGAACGTCGGATAGTTGAAGACTGCACGTAAGAAGTAATCCAGCCCCCCATTCAGATCGAGCACGGCCTGTCCAATGTGGATGAGTTCCGTTGCACCGGTTCCGATTGCATGCACGCCGAGGAGGCGACGGTCTTCCCGATGAAAGAGCAGTTTGACCAGACCGCTGTCATCACCAAGTATTTGTCCTCTCGCGATCTCTCGATACCGTGCAACGCCTGTTTCGTACGGAATGCGCTGCTCGGTCAGCACATGTTCCGGTGGTCCGGCCATGGACAGTTCGGGGATCGCGTAAATGCCTACGGGAAGATGTTCGGGGAGGGGGTCGATTTCCACTCCGAACGCATGACAGGCAACGTGACGGCCTTGCGATGAAGAGGTGGAGGCGAGGCTCGGGTAGCCGATAATGTCGCCCGCGGCAAAAATGTGCGGGACCTCGGTACGAAACTGACCGTCAACGCTCAACCGGCCTCGTTTGTCTGCTGTCAGACCTGCCGCAGCCAGATTGAGGCGGTCGGCGGCTCCGACTCTCCCCACCGAATAGAGGACGGATTCGGCCACAATGCGTTTTCCGGACTCCAGAATCAGCACGGCCCGACGAGGCTCTTCCTGCGTCAGCTCCAACTTTTCAACAGCCTCGCCCAGTCGAAACGTGACGTTGCGATTGCGCATCTGATGCATCAATTCTTCGACGATTTCGGAATCCACGAACTCCAGGAGTCGTGTGCGCTTGTCCACAAGAGTAACGTTGATCTTCAAGGCAGCCAGCATGGACGCGTATTCGATGCCGATAATGCCTCCACCGACGACCACCATCTTGCGGGGCAATCGCGTCAGCCTCACCACGTCATCGCTGGTCATGATGACCTCTCCATCGACGGGTACGCCGTCGGGAAAAGCGGGAACTGTTCCAGCCGCGATCAAGATGTTTGCCGCAGTGACGATTCTGGAGTCATGTTCGTTAACCACAAGGACGGTATGGGGGTCTTTGAATGACGCCTCCCCCTGTATCAAGACGACGTCGTTTCGTCGAAGTTGGTCGGCGACGACCTCGACTTCCCGCTTGGTCACTTCTTCAACACGCGAGAGGAGTTGATGTGCCGTGGGTCGGCTGTCGAAGTGATTGCCTAAATGCTGTTCTCTGTGGTTGGCAGCACACAGGAAGGACAATACGGCTTCGCGAAAGGTTTTGCTCGGGATCGTACCAGTTTCTACGCACACGCCCCCCAAGAGGCGCCTCCGTTCCACGAGGGCGACACGCTTTCCGAACTTGGCGGCTTGAACTGCCGCCCGTTGGCCGGCCGGCCCGCTGCCGATACAGAGCAGATCAAAATCACACTGTGCGTTCTGAGCCATTGCGCTCTGGTCAATGGGATCCATCGTCAAAAAGAGACGGCGGCGTAGTGTGGCCCTGCCATGGTGCCGGGGAACATCGCTCCAGCCACCTGCTGGCCGGGCCCGCTCTTTGATTTCAAAGCACCGACCGGGAGTTCCCCAATCATGATCGACCCTTGAAGACGCCCGCCATCGCGCACAATCTCGATCGGCACCTTCTGACCGACATGAAGGGCGTTCATGGCTGCAAGAAACGCCTCAGCGGTTGGAACTCGTTGTCCTCCTACCGAGACAATAATGTCACCGCCGAGAACCCATCCCTGCCCTTAGATTGTCACATGCAAGGTCCCCGACCGTAATCCGGCGTCGACAGCCGGGCCGCCGTCATCGACATCCACAACCAGCATACCCTTGGGGAGTGGAAGGGCAAAGAGCCTCTGGACCTCGTCCGTCACAAATTGTCCGGTGATGCCAAGCCATGGTCGCTCGATTGTCCCCTGATCACGGAGTTTAGTCAGGACATCCTTTGCGACGTTGATGGGGATGGCGAACCCGATGTTCTGTGCTCCCATCAGCGTCGCCGTCGCCATGCCGATCACGCTTCCGTGCGAATCCACCAGGGGACCGCCGCTGTTGCCGGGGTTGATGGGGGCCGTCGTCTGGACGAGGCGTTTGTTCGTTGATTCGATCACCGACGTTCCAGGACCAAGTCCGCTGATGATCCCGCTCGTGAGGGTAAATCCAAGTCCGAACGGATTGCCGACGACCAAGACGTGCTGACCGACGCGAAGTTGGCTTGAGTCTCCCAACTTGACTGGGAGGAAGGGGCTGTCATGTTTTTCGAGTTGAAGCACCGCCACATCCGAGATTGGGTCCCATCCCAGCAGTTCGGCTTTGACTTTGTGACCGTCGTAGAGCGTGGCGGTGATCGTGGACGCACCGTCTACGACATGGGCGTTCGTCAATGCCCTGCCTGTATCATCTACAATGAAACCGGCGCCCACCCCCATTTGTGTCAGGGATGCCAAAGGATGGGCAGAATCGTATGTGACAGAAAGAAATAAGGTTGCAGGAGCCAATTTTTCAAAAATTCCGACGGTGCGTCTTTCTTCCGGTTCAGCCTGTTCGTGAGATCCCATCGCCGGGTCTGGGACGGCTGCCACCGACCCGATTATGGAAGCACACAACATTGTTCTTATGATGGACTGGGGGGGCCGCGATAGTTCCATGAGTCACCTCTTACCCGTTGTTCTCTTCGAAGTTCGAGAAGCGAGTTGGCTACACTGTGAAGAGTTTCTGCACGGTCTCAGACAATGTTTGCAGTGACTGTCGATCCTCACAAGCATGGCCTGGGTCGTGTTGTTGTCGCTCTTCACAGGTTGGCCGCATGATGTCTACGAATTCAGATGCATGACGGGCCGCACTGTTCCTCCGGGGAAACTCTGCGTTTAATACGAATCGTGTTCCGGACACCACATGCCAGAGCATCTTTCAGCAAGAGATCCGGAACATCCAACCTGGAACAGTGCGTGGCTCGATACTGCTTCATTGCCAAGCCGACACTCCTTCAGCGCGGGTTTTATCTGACACGTGGGCGGCCACTCGAACAATCTCAAGAAAAAAGGCGTTCTCGAAAGGCTTCCGAAGGCACGCGAAGAATTGGGAGGCTTTTCGTGTACCCAGGAACTCAGAAAGACAGCCGGAGGCGAGAATCACTGGAATCTCGGGGTGTATGCCATTAATACGACCAAGCAGCTCGATACCATTGAGGTTGGGCATATATAAGTCTGTGATGACCACGTCAAAATGCCGCTTCTTGATCTCGACCAACGCGTCAAGGCCGTCACAAGCCGCCACGACATTGTAGCCAGCTCCCTCAAGCAGGGTGCCCATGAGAAGTCTGGTATGTTCGTCGTCATCCACGACGAGGACTCGTTTGCCGTAGCCTTCCATGACAACCTCCCTTTACCATGATTGCCGTATGACAGGGTCGGGTGTTGCTTCGCCGATTTCTTCAGCTTTTCGCACTGTCCGATCAGACAGAAATCGCACGGCCCGATTCGATCGAATCAAAGGATCTTCCAGGTTTCCGCAATTGACACATCGTGTGGTGACCATGCCGGTTCGCGTTACGACGGCAGCCTTTTCGTAACCCCTTTCCACTATGAGGAAACCGCCGCATCGCCCGCATGCCATATTGCCACCTCCCGGTGTGCCATGCGTGTGGTTGTCCTCCCGCTCACCGCCGGCTTCATTCCGACGTTCATAGAATTTCACGAAAATAATGATCAGCAATAGTGATGCCAGCCCTGTGGGTGCTTGAGCGGTCGGGAACAACGAGTGGGCAGAACAACAGACTTGCGGAAGGATTGACCGCTCAACCCTGCGTCGTAGGTTGTGTCAATATGGCAAGGCATGCCACGGCGGCACATGATAAGCAGAAGTTAGCTCGGGTAAGGATGGCTGGAGAAAAGACTATGACGCAGTCGAGTCGAGGGTCTCGGCGTCCGATGACGGTGGAGTTCTGTGTAAACCGTACCGATCGAGAAATCGGTACAACGTCCGCCGGCTGATGCCCAGCATGCGAGCCGCCTTTTCTTTATTACCCCTTGTCGAATCCAAGGCTTTGAGGACATGCTCACGCTGCAGTGCGCTCAGGGTACCTGGCAGGCCTTTCATCAGATCCCTTTGACCGCTCCCGCTGTCGCGAATTTCCGGAGGAAGATCATCAAGGGACAACACGCTATGGGAAGCCAGCGCCACAGCCCGTTCCATCACATGGGCCAGTTCCCGCACATTGCCGGGCCAGGGGTAGCGGAGTAGAGCGTGCCTCGCGTTGGCAGACAGGGATGCAGTGGTCGCCTGTTTCTCGGCGCTATACTGGGCCAGAAAGAACTCAGCGAGAAGCGGGATATCCTCTATTCTTTCTCTGAGTGGAGGCAGTGTGATGGTAACTGTATTCAGACGATAGAGCAGATCCTCCCGGAAGTGCCCTGCCTTAACAAGCTGATGAAGGTCGCGGCGCGAGGCCGCGATCACACGAAGATCGACGGGCACCGCCTCATTGCTTCCGACTCTCCTGATCTCTCCCTCTTGAAGAGCCCGCAGCAGTTTGGCTTGTCCGGCAGGAGAGAGGTCTCCGACCTCGTCCAGGAAGAAGGTCCCGCCGCTGGATTCTTCCAGCAATCCGCGCCGGAAGGCATGGGCTCCGGTAAAGGAGCCCTTGACGTGGCCGAACAATTCACTTTCGAGAAGCGAGTCCGGGATGGCGCTGCAATTGACCGCGACAAACGGCTGTGCGGCACGGGGACTGTTGTCATGGATCGCACGGGCAATCAGTTCCTTTCCCGTGCCGCTTTCTCCCTGAATCAACACCGCCGTCCGGCTGCGGGCGACCTTGCCGACGATCTTAAACACCTCCACCATCTTCCGACTTTGCCCGATGATGGACGCGGCGCGCGGTCGTTCGCTGAAGGCGTGTTGCAGATGGCGATGGTCGCGGACAAGACGACAATGTTCGACAGCCCGACGAGCGACCAAGATCAGCTCTTCGAGATTCACCGGCTTGGTGATGTAATCGAACGCGCCCTGTTTCATGGCCTGGATCGCGGTCTCCACGGACCCAAACGCGGTCATCAGCACGACCGGGGTTTCGGGCGCAGTGGTTCGGAACGCGTCCAACACCTCCATGCCGGATACCGAGGTCATCTTGATGTCGCTGAAGACCGCGTCATATTCGCGACGCCCGCCCTTGTCGATGGCCTCCTCACCGCTGGCGGCCAGTTCAACATTGAAGTTGGCCTGCTGAAGGGCCTCCGCCAACATCTCCCGGTTTCGTTGGTCATCGTCCACGATGAGGATGCAGCCGTCACGATTCATGGTGTGGTTTTCCCCCTCGAGGTTCTTTCCATATCGGTAAGTCCACGGTGAAACTGGTACCCTCATCCACGGCGCTGCGTACGGCTATTCGTCCACCAACTGAGGAGACGACTCGATGGCAGATCGCCAGCCCCAAGCCGGTGCCTCCTGCGTTTTGCCGTGTGGTGAAAAACGGTTCAAATATTTTGGTCAATCGATCGGAGGGGATGCCATGGCCGGTGTCACTGATCATCAGTCGCACGGCTCCCTTCTTCAATGCCGTGTCCCCGCGCAGGACGAGAGTTCCCTCCTCCTGATGGTCAATGGCCCGGAGGGTTTTCACCCCCAATTCTCCGCCATGTGGCATGGCTTGAACGGCATTCATCACAAGATTAAAGATCATACCGTGGAGCGATCGCTGATCTCCGGCGACAGGAGGGAGCGGTTCGGCGAGATCCGTCTTGAACACGATCCGTTTCTCTGAGAGTCCCGGGGCGATTAAGCTTTGAATGTCACGAATGATCTTGTTGAGATCGACCGAAGCCGATTGCACGTGTAGTCGCGTCGACTCAAGAATATGCTGGATAATGGTTACCATCCGATCGATTTCGGAACGAATGATCGTCAGGTGGCGATGATGCTCTTGTTGCGGCCCCTCCTTCAGTGCTAACTGGAGGTGCCCGGAAATCGAATTCAGAGGATTGCCGAGTTCATGTGCCATGACCGCAGATAATTCTCCGAGCGCAGCCAACTTCTCATTCCGCTCCGCCTGGATGCGGGCCTCGACCAGCATGGCATGAGTCTGTTGGAGTTCCTGCTTGGCCTCTCCAATTCTCGTCGTCAAGGTCCCGTTAAAGTCCTTTATTTCCTCGAGCAGTTTTTCTTTGTCATCCATCGCCGCTCGAACTCGGTCCAGCATCTGATTGAATTGCCGCGAGACCTCTCGAAGATCTCTCGGGCCTATAAGCGAAACCCCGCCTGTCAGGTCTCCTGCTTCAGCCCGATGCATCGCTGCCAGGAGCCGGCGAATCGGTCTGTGCACTTGGCGTTGAATCAATAAAAAGAACGCCAAACAGGTCAGAGCGACCATCGCGATTGCAATGAGTCCCGCCTGTGTTTGCTCCTCTTCGGCAATGCGATCGAATTTAGCCACCGAAAAGTGGCCGCGCAGCGCCCCGATGGTCTGACCGTTCATCATAATCGGCGCTGCGATGACCCAGGCGCGGTCATTCGTAGACGTGTCGAAGTAGCTGGCTGAACGTCCTGCCCTGACTTCCGTGAGTTCATGAGGGGTCAACGATTTCGGCGCCCGTTCTGAATCGCTGCTCCAAATGAGCGCCCCGTTGGTTTGCCTGGCATCAAACACGCTTAATCGGCGGAGACCGGGTCGAAGTGTCAAGACATCATGGATGGCGGCTTCAAGTGCGTTCACATTGTGGATATCTCCCGACTGAGAAATAATTCGGCTCACAGCACCAGCCGCGAGTAGGAATGCCCTGTGACGGTCCTCTGCAGCCGCGTCTTCGATGACCGAGCGGTCAACCAGATTAACCGTGGCAATCGTCAGAACGATCAGCGCGATGGCCGTGACAATCACCAACGACAGTAAACCCTTAAACGATTTCCTGATCATAGAGGTTCGCCCTGCAGGAAGTGCAGCGCGCCCTTTATTGAAACACATTCGAGAGAGCGAAACTAGCTTTGATTGTAGACCGCATACAGCTGATGCCATGTGGAATCAATCGGGGAATCCCGCCTTGTCGATACGAGCGGTGATTTCTCTTGAGTGTTCCCGCAGGTATGCGTTTATCCGGTAGGCCATAATGGTACCCACGACCAGCGTCCTACCGGTATGTCCACAGGCCAGCGAACCCGCTAACACTGTCCAGGGCCTCCCGAGAGATACTCAAGAAATCATTCAGCAGCCGGTGAGCTCGTCAGCGCGCATGGGACTCGGCCGGGAGAAGCTGATGCGGCTGGTCGGCTCCAGGATTGACGAGAAGAGGAACGTTCAACTTGTCCGGCAGGAGAACCAGCTTTGAGTTCGGGCTGTCGTACAATTTGTATCGCAGATAGTCCGGTGTGAGCGTCTTCGTAATGGTTTCTTGTGCTTTCGCCTGGCCGATTGCACGGATCCGCAAGCCTTCCGCTTCTCCGTCCGCCCGAATGCGAATCGCGTCGCCCTCGCCCTTCGCTCTGGTTCTGGCAATCTCGGCGTCCTTAGCCGCGATCGTCAACTCAAATTCTTTTTGCTCTTTTTCTTGTTCTTTCGCCTGTTTTTGCTCGATCGCGCTCAACACGACTTGTGGAAAATCGACGTCCGCCAGCGCCACGCTTTGAATTTCAAGGTGTCGCCCTTTCAGCTTTTCGACCACTACGGCTTGAACTTTACTGGCGATCTCAGCGCTCTTTTCTGGAACAGTCACCATGCTATAGCCGGAGACCACGCTGCGTACCGCGGCCAAAAATTCAGGCTTGACGACGCGTGGGTAGAAATCCGATCCCAGCTCGTGTGCCAGGAAGTATACTTCTTCCGGAATAGGCCTCAGGATGATCGCCGCTTTCACGAGCACTTGAAGGTCGTCGGCGCTGAGTGCGTCAACGTTTTCGGTAAAACTTTGCCACCGAACGTCATACACATAGATGTCGTTCCACGGGGCCCTCCAATAATACCCGTCCTTGAGCGGTTCTGTGGAAAGCCCTTCAGAGAAGGGATGCCACATTAGTCCACGCTGGCCGGGCTGGACACTTGTTCCCGCACAGGCGGTGCTCAACAGAAGGAAAAGGGGCAGGAGAACGATCAAGCTATGGCGGATGAGGCGAGACATAAAGACCTCCTTCGGTCATTGGGAGTGACCGCAATTAGGGGCCGGCGGGCCTTACCATCAGGGATTGCCGTTCACGGCCGGCAATGTCCAGATGTTCGGCCGCGAGACGTTCTTGTTCCTGTGCCGAGTACTCATAAAACTGCTCTAACAACCGTGTGCCCTTGACCCATTCAGAATCAGAGCCGAACAGTCCTTCGTAAACGGACGCACGCTGTGAGAGCTCCTGTGCTTTGAGTTTGAAGTTGTTGGCTTCCCTAGTGTAATAACTGGCGATTTGTTCTTGATCGTAGTAGGGATTCTGTGACGTGAGGTCGAGGGGGCCAGATGCCCGGATGCATCCGAGGGCGGAAAATGCCAGTGACAAGACCAAGACCACAGCCCATTTACGCGTGCGTCCTCTCATGGCGGTCGCTCTGATTACCTTGTTGAGGCGAACGGGCTAGCGATTGCTTGCGGGAAGTGTCCTCAAGAAAAATGATCTCATAGTCCCATTGGTGTGCCATAAGGTCGACGCAGTGTCGCTTCTGTAATCGGCCAAGGGCGATGAACAACATATGCCACGTGTAGTCGGGGAGAGCATTGGCGAGTTCGGAGAACATGACACGCCGGCGGCTTCGCTGAAGCTTCAATATCTGTCTGTCGATTGATGGCTGGAATTCAGCGCCTGACATGTCTTGTGACGTCATGACCGCCTCCCCCTGTCTCTGCGATACACCGCTATGTTCACAATACGCTGCCGGTCGCTGTACTGGTCTTGATGTGGATAGCGAAGGAGATCGTCTTACGCACATATTGTGCAATTCTTAGTCCTCATCGCCGGCGGAGCGCGGCCGACGATAAACAGGGAAAAGCTGAAGGCTTCCAGAAGGAAAGGTTTGTGGGGCCGCATAAACAGCTATCGGGTTTAGGAATATGTCCGCGAGAGAATCTATTCGCACGGTGCGCAGCGTGCGGAATCGCTCAGTGGATTGAGGACGCGCAGCGCCTGGGCCGCCTCGTCATTGAGAATACATAGGCTCTGTCGCTATGTGTCTGGCATTGCTATTGCTGAACAGACTTCGAGTGCCACAAAAACCTTCTTCTCCCATTATCGGCTCTGCCATAGGTAATGGCATCAACTTGGACAAGGTCGTGATCGAATCAATATTCCCTATCGCAGGTTGGACTGCGGTCCTGGGCTCGTGTCGACCTGTCATGAGTGTGCCATTGTGTCACAGCTGAAGTTGGTGTCCGCATTTCTTCTCTCTGTGTGGAATGAGCCGATATCCTGCGTTAATACCGAGCCGGATAGACGAACCAGCCTCCTTGATGATGTCGCAGGCTGTCGTGCTGATTTGCGCCTCTCGGGCATCCATATCGAGTGGATGGCGGCGAATCAATGCGACGGGAGTCAGGTTTGACAGGCAACGGGTCGGAATCCTACGATGTGCGATCGATTAAGAGAGGAAACCCATGCGACAGCATGTCGCGAGCCTGTTTGATAATCTGCCGATTCGTCGCAAGTTTCTATTCATTTCCGCTATTCCACTTGCGGCCCTCGTTCTGCTTAGTGTGTTGACGTATAGCAGTGTGCAGAAGTTTTCCCAGGACGAGGAGCACCTCAATAATCTGTATCTCAGCGAAAAGATCGCAGCTCAGTATATGCGTCTGGTTGTCGATCTGGAGACCGGCTTTCGAGGATATGTATTGACCGAGCAAGATCGCTATCTCCGGCCGTATCGAGTGGCACAGGAGGGCATTCTGCTCATCGCAGCGGATCTCAAGCACAGGATTTCCGGAGAAGCGCTACAACAATTCAACGACATTCAGGTGCTTGTGACTCAGTTGATCGCAGAGAAGGAAGAACTCATCAAGGATATCAAGTTGGGCCGTAAGCGAAACGCGCTGCAGTATATCGAAGAAGGGCGGGGACGAGCGCTGATGGTCGAGATCCGAGACCGGATGGTCCGATTTGACCAACTCGAACAGCAACGAGTGGGTGAAGAGTTGGCGCAATTGAGCCAGGACCGCTCCTCGACGCTGTTCGTGGTTTTAGGCGGCGGAGTGCTCACCTTTGGTCTGATCGTGAGCGCGTTATACCTGATTGCACGATCGATTGCCGTCCCTCTCGTCAGCCTCTCTAAGACAGTAGGATCGTCGCCTCTTGGGCTAGTCCCCGCCATCGACGTTCTGGCACGCAAAGACGAAATCGGGGATCTCACAAGGGTTATGCACCAGATGGGATTGCAGATTCGCGGACATCTGGATGAGATGGAGAGATCCGAATCGGCTCTTCGCCATCTGAATGAGCATCTCGCGGCCTCTGAGGCCAAATACCGCGGCCTGGTGGATCATGCTCCCTTCGGAATCTTTACCACCAAAGGCATGGAGGTCACCTTCAGCAATCGATATAATCAGGCGCTTGCCGGGTTCGATCCTGATGAACCGATGGATCCCGCCAGGTTCCGTGATCGGTTTCATCCTGAAGATCGGGAGCGCGTCTTGTCCGAGTTTGCACGTGCCGTCTCGGATGCGCAGCCTTACGAAACCGTTTTCCGTTTCCTTCACGAGGATGGTGCGGTGCGCAAGATTCTGAGTCGCCGTCTACCCATAAAAAACGGTGAAGATGGTTTGCCGGTATACGTGGCCTTCAATATCGACATCACCGCGTTAGACGATCTTCAATCTCGACTCAGCCGGTCAGAGAAACTCGCCACCTTGGGCCAAGTTGCCGCCGGCATTGCCCATGAGATCAGAAATCCCCTGGTGGGGATCGGCTCGACGGCTGCCTTATTGTTGGACGAATTCTCGGAAAAGGATCCGAGACGGGACGATATCGACATTATCCTGAAGGAAACCAAGCGATTGGACCGGATTGTGAATCAGATCGTTGAATATGCTCGTCCTCGAAACCTTGCGCCGATTCGGTTCGCGTTGCAGGAACTTGTGGATGAGGTGGTGAAACTTCTTGAGACGCCGCTGCAGGCGAAGTGTCTGATGGTGAAACGTTCCCTCTCGCCCACGCTGAGTCTCCTGCACGCGGATCGAGACCAGATCAAGCAGGTCCTCCTGAATATTCTGCACAATGCCATTGACGCGTCGTCTGCGGGGGGACAGGCCATCGAAGTAACGGCCTATGAACTTCCTCGCAATGAATGTCCGGGCTTGACCGTCAAGGTGTCCGATGCCGGGGTCGGCATCTCAGCCGACGCTCTCTCGCACGTCTTCGAGCCGTTCTTTACAACGGGGAAGGTCCATGGAACAGGATTGGGATTGGCCATCTGCCGGAATATCATTGACAGCCACGCAGGTGAGATTCACATGACCAGCGAAGTCGGCAAAGGGACCACTGTTCGAATCTGGCTGCCCTTGAGTCAAGATCTGAAGGGGATTAGCTGATCCATGCGCGCCGTGATCTTTGTGACAGATGATGAACTGGCGATTCGTTCGGCCCTTGCTAAACGGCTGAGTCGCCAAGGCCATCGCGTTGTGGCGTATGAGTCCGGTGAAGCGCTTCTGGAAGCACTCCAGCGCGATCTGCCAGATCTTGTGCTGCTCGATTTGAAAATGCCCGGCATGAGCGGTCTTGACGCCCTGAAGCAGGTGCGCCAGGTGGCTCCCACCGCCATGGTGATTATGCTGACCGCGTACGGGACGGTACAGGATGCGGTGGAGGCGATGAAATTGGGGGCATACGATTTCGTGATCAAATCCGTTGATCTGGAGGGGATTGAGCCGGTGTTGGGTCGCGCCCTGGATGTCCTGAGCCTCCGGCGGCGTCTTGAGTCGGAGCATGAGCACCAGGACAGCCAGTACCAGTTGAGCAATCTGGAAGCCCACAGTCATGTGATGAAGCAATTGCTCGAACAAGTCCGCGAGGTGGCCGAGAACCCGAAATCGTCGGTGATGCTACTCGGTGAAACGGGGACGGGAAAGGAGTTTCTCGCGCGTGTCATCCACCACAATGGAGCACGGGCATCGAGTCCGTTTGTCGGCGTCAATTGCACGGCAATTCCGAAAGACTTGTTCGAGAGCGAATTGTTTGGTTTCGAGCGTGGGGCGTTTACCGGAGCGAATCAGCGGAAGTTCGGACTCTTAGAAAAAGCGGAAGGCGGCACGCTGTTCCTGGACGAGATCGGTGACCTCGATCAGTCGATGCAGGCCAAGCTACTGCGCGTGATTCAGGAGCGTTCCTTCAGGCGTCTCGGTGGGACCGACGATATCGGCGTTGATTTCCGCCTCATTACGGCAACGAATCGGGATCTCAAGAAAGAAGTCGGACGCGGGATGTTTCGCGAGGATCTCTATTTCCGTCTGAATGTTGTGGCATTTGAACTGCCGCCGCTGCGGAAACGGGTCGAGGACATCGTGCCACTGTCCCAACGCGCGATTGTTCGATTCGCACAAGAATTCGGCAAACCGATTCCTGATTTTGATCCGGAAGCACGTGCGATGCTGGAGCGATATCATTACCCGGGGAATATCCGCGAGCTGCAAAACATTCTTGAGCGAGCGATGATCTTTTGCCAGGGCCGAACGTTGACCCCCAGTTGTCTGCCGGTCGAACTCCGTGAGAGCGCGAAGCAGACGGCGGTGGCGGTGGGGACGGGGACAGACTCGATGCTGAGAGTCGAGATGAGGCTCGGTCAGCAGACTCTAGTTGATATTGAACGGGCGATCATTGAGGAAGTGCTGCGTCTGGCGGACTATAACAAAACCGTGGCTGCCAAGCATCTCGGCCTCACGCGGTTTGCACTCGATCGCAGGCTGAAAAAAGCCGAAGACGACTAGCACCCTTCTCGGCTCGGCTGCTTCCGCTGAGTTCATAACTCGTGAAGATCTGACGGACTGTGCTCCCCGGGATAAGGCTTGACTCTCCATCCCTCCAGTTCAATCGTCTGGGGTGATGCCGTTGTAGCTGCTACTCCTTCACCGTCATCGTCAGCGTGATCGGCTCCAGCGGATTGTCGCGCTCGTCGCGGGGAGCGGCGACGATCTTGTCCACCACATCCAGCCCGCGAAAGACCTCGCCGAAGACGGTGTAGGTTCGGTCCAGCCCGCTGTTGTCGTTCACGCTGATAAAGAACTGGGATCCGTTGTCATTGAAGTCGCGCGTGCTGTTGCTCTCGCGCGGCACCTTGGCCATGCCGATCGCGCCTCGTTTGTGTGGACGATCGCTGGTTTCGGGGGTGAGAAAGTAGCCCGGGCTGCCGGTGCCGTGCAGCGAACGGTCCGGGTTCTTGCTCAAGGGGTCGCCCCCCTGAATGAGAAATCCGGGAACGACACGGTGGAATGTCGTGCCGTTGTAAAAGCCCATTTTTATCAGATTGATAAAATTCTCCACGTGCCGCGGAGCGTCGTCCGGATAAAAGCGAATCTTGATTTCGCCGAACTTCGTCATGATCGTGACGCGCGGGTCGATTTTCTTAAACTCCAAGCTCATGGCGTCCACTGTAGCAACCTCCTAAACTGATCTGCAAGGGTCGCTATGACTTCAACCCTTCTCCTGGCTTGATCCAAAGCCACAGCAGCGCTCCCACTAGCGCGACGGCTCCGGCTGTGGCGAGCGACACCGGCCAGCCCCATCGTGCGGCGATCCAGGGTGTCAGGCTTGGTGAGATAGCTCCGCCGATATTGGCGCCCATATTCATGATGCCTGACAACGTCCCGGCGTGGGTTTTCGAGAGATCGGTGGTCGAGGCCCAGTAGGCTCCCACGGCAAAGTAGAGACAACCGGCGCCGATGGAGAGACTGGCAATGCCAATGACAGGCGAATCGATAAATCCGCCTATGGCGACGGCGCAGCCGGCGAGCGTCATTCCCGTCGTCCCAGCCATCGCCCGGCCTGCCGTAATGCCGTGTTGTGTTGCGAGTCGATCCGTGACCCAGCCGCCCAACGGACATCCGATCAGCATGGCAAGAAAGGGTGTCGACGCGTACAGGCCTCCCTGCAACACGCTGAAACCTCTGACGTTCACGAGGTACAGATAAAACCAGGACAGGTAGAGATACGCCACATATCCGAGACAACTGTAGCTGAGGACAAGCCACCAAATGGTCCGAGTGTTTCGTAGCGCATACCAAGGGACGGTAGTCGGTGTCGCCACCTGGCTGGTTTCAATCAACGCTCGATCTTTGCCCTGCACCCAGGGATGTTGCGCCGGGTTGTCGCGGGAGAGGGTCCACCATAGCAATCCCATGATCAATCCCACGATCGTCGACAGGTAAAAAACGGTTTGCCAACCCCAATTCACCATGACCCAGGCGGCGAGAGGCGGGGTCATCGCGGACCCGAGGCCGATGCCGCCGATTGCGATGCCGATGCCGACGCCGCGCGCATCGGCCGGCATCCAGTTGGCGACCGCGCGATTAAAGCAGGGGAGGGCGACAGCCTCGCCGACGCCGAGCGCGAAGCGCACGAGGATCAAGGCGCCGACGAGTCCAAGCACATCGGCGAGTGGGGACGTCGCCACAAGAGCGGTGAACGCCGTGCAGAGTGACCACCAGATCAATGCGCCGGTTAACACGGCGCGGGCTCCCCATCGATCCGCGAGCCACCCGCCGGGAATTTGAAAGAGGGCATAGCCTGCCACAAAGGCGGAGAAGACCCAACCCATCTGCTGGTTCGTGAAACCGAAAGCCGGCATCATGTGACGCGCGGTGACCGAGATGTTCACACGGTCGATGTAAGTGACCACGCTGGTCAGAAAGAGCAGCGCGAGGATGAGCCAGCGGATTGATGTGATGCCGGTGAGTTGCCTGATCACGTGAAGCCGTGCTATCCGCTCCCCCAAAGAAGGTGGGGGATTATAGCGGGTCTCGGTAGCCTTCACCAGAGGAACGAGTGAAGGCAAGGACTGAAAAATCCCTGTTGGTTCGCGGGCTTGCTAGCTTTCATCAGTGTGATTGGGTAAGATGAGCTTCAGGCTGTCGAAAACGACATCCAGCTTTGTTCTCGCGTCGATCAGACCCTCGACGTACAACATGGTGAGCCACGGCCATTCGCTCGCTGAGGCCTTGCTGGCAAGCCTATTGAACAGCCTGTGCATCGCCGTATTCCGAAGTGGAGATATTGAGTGTCCTCAGCTCGTGTCGTTGTTGCCCTTATTGCCATTCTGTTGATCGGCGGCATGGCTTTCCTCTGGTTTTCTCCCTACCTGACCGGCGCAGACTATCTGAAAGATTTTTTCCTCCAGCAACTCGAACAGAATCTGGGACGGAAGATCGACGTCCGCCGCATCAAATTCGTGCTGTTCCCTAGAATCCGGCTGGAGTTAACCGACGTTGCGATTCACGACCGTAACTCCGATCAGGTGCTCCTCTCAGCCAAGAAACTGGATCTCGTTTTGCGACTGATCCCATTGCTGCGCAAGCAAGTAGTGGGGAAACGACTGTTGATCGAGGGACCGACGCTCACGCTGAGGCGTGATCGAGCCGGCCATTGGAACGTTCTTGACCGGGCGAATCCATTACCGGCGAACAACAAAGAAGCGGTTCAGCTGCTGGGGAGAATTTTCCGAATCCGAGAAGCGACATTGGTGAACGGCACCGTGATCGTGATCGACGAGGCAAGACCGGATGGTGTCCGCACGTTAAAATTGGAAACAGTCGAGGCTGCGCTCATAATTCGAACGGAACGAGCGCAGGCCGACCTTCATTTCTCAGCCGGCTACAGCGGGGCCCATGGACCTGCTGCGATCTCGGTGTCGGGTGTCATTAAGAAAGCCGAGCAACAGACGTTGGCTGCAGAAGACTCCTCGCGGCCTGAGTTGGCGCTGCAATTCGACGGCCATGTGGAATTGGCCAATCTTGCGCTCAGAGACATGGCGGACCTTGTCGGCCCCCGTCCGGTTCCGGATCTGCTGCAAGGTGTCGTGAACGCGCGCAGCTCGATTCGGGTGATTCCGGGTGTGGCGGGCTACGATATGCTGCTGTCCGATCTCTCGGCGAACATGGAGAAGCTGACCGTCAACGGCAATGCAAGTCTGTCCGGTCTCCTGACACCGCAACCGACTTTCGCCGTCACATTTGCCTCATCCCCTGTACAGGTCGACGAGCTGCTTGCGAAAATTCCTCCCGCGTGGCTTCATCCGCAACTGCCGGGGGTCATGCAGGATCGCCGGATCAACGGGAAGGTCGAAGTGGCGTCGGCAACGGTCACGGGGTCCTATGCCGAGGGTCCGCAGTTATCGGTCACAGGCGAATTTCGTGTAACGGAGGGCCAGGCGCTGGTCGGAGAGGATCATATACCGGCCAGGAATCTGTCCGCGGTCGTGTTTGTCGAGGCCGGCCGTGTTCGGGTCACCAGCCTTGCGGGTCTGTACGGGGCTATTCATATGGCCGACAGCAAAGGTCTCATCTCGTTCTTAGAAGCCGGTCCATGGCTTGAAATGGACATTTCCGGGACCATGGCTGCGATGGATCTGTTGCAGTTTCTCTCCAGGACCGTGAATTCCGATCAGCTCTTACGCGTGCTGGCGGCATCGCGCGACGTCGAAGGCTCGGCGGCTCTGACATTTCGCCTCGTCGGGCCTTTGAGTCCGGGGACCGGCGTCACGTTCGCCGGAGGAGAAATTCGTGCGCAGCACGTGAACTTGACCAACTCCTTTTTGCCGGAACGACTGACGGCATTGCAGGGCCGATTTGTGCTTGCCGAGGGCGGGACGCAGTTCGATCAGGTGACCGGTCATCTGGGCGATCTGACGGTGCAGGTGCAGGGGGGAATCACCGGAGGAACTGGGAGTTCGTTTCAGGATTTTCTCGTGCGTGTCAGCGGCGATGCCATCCATATGACACAACTCTTGCCGGGGAAGGCGATTCCTCCCGGCGTCGTTGAGGGATTGGCCACTGGGATCATGGCGCTCACCGGCTCAACGGAAGCGCCCCATGCGCGTGGA
This sequence comes from Nitrospira sp., assembly GCA_035455145.1. Taxonomy (GTDB): domain Bacteria; phylum Nitrospirota; class Nitrospiria; order Nitrospirales; family Nitrospiraceae; genus Nitrospira_C. Next base: position 17,526 of record DATIFR010000119.1, on the reverse strand, counting down.
GAGTTGGTCTTAACCGAGTCAAAAGTGACGCTTCCCGGCATGATGGAGAAGCCTGTCGGCGCCCCTGCGACGATCGTGTTCGAAGGTGACGTGCCTTCGTCCAAGGGCGTCACGTTGACGCGCGTGGAGGTCACCGTGCCTTCCATTCGACTCCCGATCAAGGGGAAGATTCAACTCGGTGAAAAGTTCTCCATCGATGCGGCGCTCGCGACCGGCACCGTGGCATTGTCCACGGTACCGGAATGGATCGCCAAGGGGGGATTTGAAGCGGGCAATCTCGAACTCTCACTGGACGTCAAAGGCAAAGATCGAGACTGGCGCACATGGAAAACGACCGGCTGGCTCGCGCTCAGTAACGGGTTGATGAACGCGAAGGGCGTTGACGGCCAGATCCAGGATCTCTACGTGCGGTTGCTGCTGGCCAGGGACGCGGCGGAACTCAAGCGATTATCATTCCGGTTGCTGGACAGTGACGTCACGCTTGAAGGGACGATCAAGAATTGGACAGCCAAGCCGACCATCGTGGCAAAAATCGACTCCAATCAAATGGATATTGATCTCTTGATTCCCAAGGGGGCCCGATCTCCGATTCGTGACTTTCTCGAAATGCTGGCGGCAACAAGCAAGGTCAACGCCACCGCTTCGATCGCCAGGGGCCATTACAAGCACCTCAAATTCGGAGGACTCTCGGCCCGCGTCACGATCCAGGACGGCGTGCTCGATGTCGATCGGTTATCAGGACAATCCACAAATGGCGACATTGCAGGACGGCTGGTCGTCCAATTGCCTCAGGGGCAGCCGGCCGACGGCGAGATCTCCGTCCGCGCGACCGGATTACTCGTTGAGGACATGTTTAAGCTCGTCGGTGTGAAAGACGGAGGGATCACGGGCGAAGCACGGGTGACTGGAACGATGCGAGGGCATGGTCGTAACCCGCACGGGCTTTTCCCGTCGCTCAACGGCAAGGCCGACGTGCTGTTGGAAAACGGCCGTGTCTTCAAGTCGCAAGAACGCGCGATCTGGAAGATCATCAGTATTCTCAATCTGCCGGCCGTGCTTCAGGGAAAGGTCGATTTGGAGAAGGAGGGATTGCCCTACAATAAAATTACAGCGTCGGTGAACGTACATAACGGCGTATTCGAAACGGAAAATCTGATCATCGACAGTCCGATCGTAAAGATTACCGCTGCCGGTAACTACGATCTCCCGACAGACCAGGTGGATATGGTATGGGCGGTCAGTCCCTTCGGATCGTACTCGCAATTTCTCAAGACGATTCCACTGTTCGGGAGGCTCTTCGCGGGAGAGCGGAAGGGGTTTGCAACCGCGATGTTTTCTGTGAAGGGCTCGATTGAAGATCCCGAAGTCACCTATCTGCCAATGAAGTCTTTTGCCACTGGGCTCACTGGTTTAGCCCAGCTGGCCTTTGATGTGTTGAAAAATACAGTCATGCTGCCGATCGACTTGGTCACACCGGACGAAAATAAGACGGTCCCGAAGGACGCGATTCCGGATGCTGAGCCGGTTCCGGCGACGCCCTGAGGCTGCTCGATCCTTGACCGACCCCCAACCGCGTGCTAGATTCCGCGACGAGAGGATACGGAAAAGTCCGCCAGCTTCGTTCTCCCTCGCTCAGAGACTCACCGGACGGAAAGCAGTACGATTCCTCTCTTCCGTTGCTGTGGCCTTGGCGGATGGCCATTTTGCGCATCCTGCTAGAATAAGAGGGGGAGTTGGGAATCAATATCCTTCATATGATAGTTTAAATACCGACCGATCATGACACGATCAGCATCCCAATCCCACAAAGCCACCGTCTTCATCGCTGCCAGCGAGCTTGATTCCAATTTGTATTATGCGACCAAGTTTATTGCGCCGGATCCCTTTATCTATCTCGAGATTAAGGGGGAACGCCTTCTTGTCATGAATGATCTGGAAATGGATCGGGCCAAGAGCCAAGCCAAGGTGGATCGTGTGCTGTCTTATTCGGAGATTGAGCGCCGGGCCAGGGATCACGGGGTCGCCACGCCGGGGAGCGTGGATATCATCCATGTCGTGTTGCGAGACGCGAAGATCAAGCACGTGCTTGTGCCGGCGAATTTTCCGTTCAGCCATGCCAGCCGGCTCCAAGAACTGGGCTATCAGGTGCACGCGAAGCCGGACCCGTTCTACGAGCAGCGTGTCGTGAAAACCGCCGAAGAAGTGCGGCTTATTGAGGCCGCGCAACGGGCGACTGAGGAGGCCGTCGTGGCGGCGCATGATCTGCTGCGACAGGCGTCGATCAAGGACGATTCCCTCTGGGTCGATGGCTCGGTGCTCACCTCCGAGCGGATCAAGAAGTTGATCAATGTGAAGTTGATGGAGCGCGACTGCGTGGCTCAACATACGATCGTCGCAGGAGGGGAGCAGGCATGCGACCCCCATCACGAAGGCAGCGGGCCCCTGCCGGCGCATCGCAGCATCATCTTTGACGTGTTCCCCCGGTCGGCCACCTCCCGCTATTTCGCCGATATGTCGCGCACGGTCGTTCGCGGTCGGCCGAGCGAAGACCTAAAGAAGTTGTACCAGATCGTGAAAGATGCTCAGGAAGAGGCGATCACCAAGATCAAGGATGGCGCCGACGGCATGAAGATTCATCGCGGCATCTGCGAACGGTTCGAGAAGGCCGGGTACAAGACCGGTCTGGTCAATGGCCGGATGCAGGGATATTTTCATGGGACGGGGCACGGCGTCGGTCTCGATATTCACGAAGCCCCGCGCATCAGCCGGACCGGTTCATTGCTCCAGGAGGGACACGTCGTCACGGTAGAGCCTGGCCTGTACTACCCGGGGCTCGGCGCCGTGCGCATCGAAGACATGGTGCTCGTGACGAGGGATGGTTGTCGCAATCTCACGAATTTCCCCAAGATGTTTGAGTTAGGTTGATTCTCGCCCCTTCCCGCTTGCAGTGATCCGGTCGTTTCTGGTTCACCTGCTTCTCTATGGCATTCACCTATCGCTATCTCGACGATATTGCGCTTGCCGATGTTGCGTTTGAGGTGCTCGGGGATTCTCTCCCTGACGTCTTTGCGGGTGCGACCCAGGCGATCCTTGAGACCTTGGCCAACCCTGCCACCGTGGGAGCGTCCTGGGAGCGGGCCATTACCCTGTTGGACCAGGATCTATCCAATCTGCTCTTTGAATGGTTATCAGAAATCGTCTATTGGAAGGATGCTGCAGGTGTCGTGTTTCGAGAAGCTCCGCTGACGGTTTCCTTGACCTCCGGAATCTGGACGTTGCAGGCTCGTCTTGTCGGAGCACCGGTCGATCAACAGAGGCAGGAACTGCGGAACGATGTGAAGGGCATTACCAAGCATCTGTACGAATTGAAGCAGGACGGGAATCAATGGAAAGCAACGGTGGTACTCGACGTATGAAACTGAATACCGACATGAAGGTGAATCGGATTACCAATGAGATATGGGAAATTCCTACGTCTGAAAAGTCCGGCATGCTCGTGCCGGCGCGGATCTATGCGACGCCGACTATTCTGCAGTCGATGGATCGCGGGGTCTTCGATCAAGTCACGAATGTGGCTTGTCTGCCGGGGATTCAACGCTATGCTCTCTGTATGCCGGATGGTCATTGGGGCTACGGTTTTCCCATCGGCGGAGTGGCGGCGTTCGATGTGCAGGACGGAGTGATTTCACCCGGTGGCGTCGGCTACGACGTCAATTGCGGGATGCGGCTGATTCGAACGGATCTCACGCTGGACGATGTGCAGCCGCGATTGGAACGGCTCATGACCGAGCTGTTCCGCAGGGTGCCGGCAGGAGTGGGGGCGGGAGGGTTCGTCAGGCTTGATCGGGAGGCTTTTGATCGAGTCATGACTAAGGGAGCGCGTTGGTGTATCGAGGAGGGCTACGGGTGGCATCGCGATCTTGTACATATCGAAGAACAGGGATGCATGGGGGGCGCCGATCCTTCGAAAGTCACCGATCATGCGGTGGGGCGAGGGATCAATCAGCTTGGAACGTTAGGCTCCGGGAATCACTATCTCGAAGTTCAAGTAGTGTCGAACGATCGGATTTTCGATCCTGTAACGGCGGCGGCATTAGGGATCATTGGACAGGACCAAATCGTTGTCATGGTCCATTGCGGGTCGAGAGGATTCGGTCATCAGGTGGCAAGCGACTACCTTAAAGTATTTGAGAAGGCCATGCGGCGCTACGGTATTGCGGTCAAGGATCAGCAGCTGGCCTGCGCACCGTTTCGTTCCCCGGAAGGACAGGACTATTTCGCGGCGATGAATTGTGCGGCGAATACCGCTTTCGCCAATCGCCAGGTCATCACCCATCAGATTCGGGAGGCTTTTGCTACGGTGTTCGGGAAGTCGGCCGAGGAGTTGGGGATGGAGCTGGTCTACGACGTCGCGCATAACATTGCGAAGGTGGAGCGGTATTCCGAAGGAGAACTGGTCGTGCATCGCAAAGGGGCGACGAGAGCCTTCGGGCCAGCTAGTCCGGAATTGCCTCAGGACTTTAAGAAAATCGGCCAACCAGTGATTTGCGGAGGGTCGATGGAGACGGGATCGTACTTGCTGGTCGGGACGGACCAGGCATTGCGGGATACCTTCGGCTCGACGATGCATGGTTCCGGGCGGACAATGTCACGAGCCCAGGCGAAGAAATCGGTGAGAGGGGAGCAGTTGCAGCAGCAAATGAAGCAGCGAGGGATTCTCGTCAAAGCTGTCTCGATGTCGGGACTCGCGGAAGAAGCGGGATTCGCCTATAAGAATATTTCTGAGGTTGTCGAGGCAGTTGATCGTGCAGGAATTACAAAAAAGGTGGCAGAACTCCGTCCGATTGGGAATATTAAGGGCTAGCAATGCACCCGCGCCTCGAGGTTCTGATGGAGCAGCGCAAGACCCCACGGTATCCTGTGCGATTCCGGAGTTCCTTCACCTCATTAAATATCGTCGGCGGCGATGGGCGCATCGTCGATTTGTCCCTTCGTGGATGCCGCGTGGACAGTTCCACTGAAGTGAGGCCGGGGACTTCCTTGGAGGTCCGCATCCAAACTTCAGAAGAGGAGCCGCCGCTCAAGATTCAGGAAGGGGTCGTTCGCTGGAGTCGCGGACAACAGTTTGGTTTGGAATTTGTCACCCTCGTCCCGGAAGAATGGGCGCGCCTCCAACATACCGTGACGCAGCTCGAACTTCATCCCTACCAGACGCAGGTTGATCCTGATGGCTCGGAGGCGGCCTGAGGGCGGCCAATTCCACGTCTATTGGCGATCGACCATTGTTACGCGCTTATGCGGTATCCGTAGAGGAGGGTGATGTTGATGCGGCGGCTGAGGTAGTCGTCCTTGAAGGCAATCTCGTCAGTTTCGTGAAAGAGATCTGAGTTGAAGACGACAGCTCGATTGGCCCGATAGGGGATCTTGATGGCCTTGGCTCCTACCTGTTCCAGCCATGCGAGGATTTTCGGCTTATTCTGGTCGCTGTTATAGGCTTTGAAATTCCAATCTTTTGGCGCTTCCTTGTCATAGACGACCAGCCCACCGGTTGCAGGGTTCAGGTTGGCGTCGTCTGGCGTAATCCAAAAATTGACGTTCACGGCCGCGGCATCGGCGTGGATATTGAGCCCACGACGCGCGCTGTCATGTTTGAAGGCCCATGCCTGAGTGAGCCGGTGGTAAGTGAAAATGCGAGGGAACTTCAACCGGAGTTCTTCTGCAATTTGCAAGAGAAGCGGCGAAGCAAAGCCGTCTCCGAGGAATGCCCCGCTATAGCCGTTCTCATAGTCTTTCTTCCAGATCGTCGCTTCCCAGCAGAATCGGCGGAGCCCGTTCAAGGCTTCCTGGTTCAACAGGCCGTCGATAAACGTCACCTCCGGGTGCTTCTCTAGGTAGCGGGTTTCAACGGAGGCTGCATCAAGGGACGGGTTGAGTGCGCCATGTTCAATCCGCGGCGGTGGAACACAATAGAGCACCCTGTTGAATGAGGGAGCGATTGGAGCCAACCGGTTCGGTTCAATGGTCGTACGGTTGCGTGTCGAAGGGGTTCTGTTCAAGTGCTCCTGGAGTTCGCGCAACGACTGGAGGTAGGGGCGGTACTCGTTCCCCAGTTTGTGTTGATCGAGGAGATATTGAGTTTGTTCGATGTCATGTTTGAGTCGTGAGCGATAAATGAGCGATTCGGTGACAATCTTGCCGTGATCATATTTGGCTTTCGCCACCTGTTGAAGACAGTCGACTGATTTTCCGTCGTCTCCGGCCCATGACCACGCGATGCCAAGATTATAGAGTGCCTTCTGGTAGCCTGGCATGATCGCGAGAGCACGTTGGAAGGAGGTGATGGCTTCCTGCAATGTTCCCGTTTCCATCAGGGCGAGACCGAGATTATTCAGCGCTTCGACGTGAGTGGGTTTCAGTTCGAGTGCGCGGCGATAAGATGCAATGGCCTGGTCGGTCCGGAATTGCTCTTTCAGGGCCACTCCCAGGTTGTTATGGGTTTCGGCGTTGGAGGGGTTAAGAGTCAACGCTTTCTCATAGACCTCAATGGATTCCGTGAGGTCTCCGCGATCCCGGAGTGCGTTTCCCAAATTGATGTAAGCTTCGAGATAGCGGGGATTCAACGCCACGGCTTTCCGATACGCCGTGAGAGCCTCCTCCTGGCGAGAGGCTTTTTGTAAGATGACGCCGAGGTTGAACCAGTAGAGAGGAGATGAGGGTTGTTGCTCAATGGCCGCTTTGATGCAATTGATAGCCTCCTCGAGTCGATTGCCTCGATACAAGGCCAGGCCAAGCAGATGAAGTGCTTCGGGGTGATGCGGTGCGAGAGCGAGGGCTTGCCGGTAGGCCGTTTCAGCTTCCACTAAGCGGCCTGCTTGGTGATAGGTCTTTCCCTCACTCAGCAGGGTGGTTACCTGGCCGGAAAAATGACTAGTCCCTTTCTGTGCTTCTTGACGCCGTCGCTCTGATCGATTCATGATGCCCCACTCGTTACAGCGTAGCCGAAAGTCGATCAGGGGGTCAAAGGCACAGCTGGTCGGCTTGGTCGATTCCTGTGGCCGACCCGGTGACAAAACCAGGCGAAATCATGTCAACAAAGTGAGGAGGGGAGGATTAGCATGCAGGTTATTAAATTGAATGATTATCAATCATTTAGCAGTGAGAAGATGAAGAAAAACAATATATTTGAAACGGTGCGCTTCTTCTGTGATGTGTATTGTTTCGAGCCTGGCCAAGAGCAGAAGGGTCACATCCACGGAGAGCAGGATAAGGTGTATCTTGTGCTTGAGGGACAAGGAACGTTTCAGGTTGGATCAGAAAAACAGGTTCTCGGACCTGGTCAGGGTACCATGGCACCGGCCGGGGAAGAGCATGGTGTGAAGAATCACACGAGCCAGCGGCTCAAAGTGCTGGTGTTCGTCGCTCCGAATCCCTAATACAAACGTCCTCTATCTTCGAGTCCCGATACCATTCGTACGGGTTTCCGTCTCTCCCAAAAATTTCCGGCGGGACGCATCAGGCCCTGCGGCCGGTCCCAGTCGTGAAGAACCAGGTCCGATCGATGGTGACAGAGGAAAGTAGGCAGAGCCAAGGTCTGGACTTCTGGGGGGAACGTATGATTCGGGCGTCATCTCTTGCGTTCTCTGTCGGGAGGTTCTGTGGGAACGGTCGTCTTTGTGCTCGGGACTGTATGATGAAATCTCCGGATCCTGATCAATCAATGCGACCGGATAAAGGGTAGCTGCCGATCGTTCCCTGCTGAATTCAGCATTGACGACGACGTTTCCTGCAATGACACCTTGCGCCATCGATTCTGCGCTGGTCAACTCATCCCCGTACACATCGGTTTGATACTCCTCCGTATCCGGCTTCGCCAGTGAGGACCACACCGAGTTCCCACGCTCACTGACATGAATCCTGGTTACAGTGGACAAGCCCGGCCGGACAGGGAACTCCCTGATCTCATCCGAGGCCAACGCGATACGAACCGGTACCCGCTCGGTGATGTGGATAAAATTGCCGGTCGAATTGTCCGGAGGCAGCAAGGCGAACGGACTTCCGGTTCCGGGCACCAGGCCCTCCACCGTACCGTGAAACGTATGTTTGCTGCCGTACAGATCTACCTGTACCTCGGCCGTTTGACCCGGCCGGATCTCGGCTAATTGCGTTTCCCGTAGGTTGGCCTCTACCCAAAGATGATCGAGCGGAACGATCGTCATGAGATTGGTTCCGGGTTTAACCCGATCACCCACCTGGGCTTTTCGTTTAGCGACATATCCGGATACGGGTGCTCGGATTTGCTGACGGGCATATTCCAGATGCGCCAGGATGAATTCGTGCTTTGCCAAGTCGACCGCCGGATGTTCCATCACGCTTGTGCCGCCGATTTGAGCGTCCAACGCGTCGTACTCGGCTTGGGTTTCCCGCACGTCTGCTTCAAGCGCCTGCAACTGGTCCGTCGCGTTCTGCAGGATTTGTTTGGAGACGGCGCCGCTGGGTGAAGCCAGACGGTACCGGTCCACATCGTGTCGGACGATATCCAGTCTTGCCCGCCGGGCGGCCAGTTTCTCTTCGACTTGCCGCTTGGTTACGAACAGCGCGTTGATACGTCTTACAGTTTCCCCGAGGCGCCCGCGGGACCGGCCTAACGCCGCGTATGCTTCATGTTGATCCAGCTGCAGCAGGATGTCGCCCCGGTTGACGAACTGGGTTTCTTCGGCCAGCACCTGCGTGATGATTCCGGAAGCCTGGGCGGCGACGGGCACGAGGTTCCCCGTCACATAAGCGTTATCCGTCTCGACCCAAAAGCGCGCCGTCGTCCACCAATAAGCTCCATAGGCCAGGCCGGCAAGGCCCAGCGCAAGGATGACGATCACTAGCCGTCGATTGCGCTGTGAGCGGAGGGAGTCTGCATAGAGGTCCGGAGCCGGTGGCTGGATTGAATGTGTCGTGCTCAAGGTTTAGCTCGGTTTTTGTGCTGGTCTTTTCTCAACATCAGGGTTGTGGTAACCCCCGCCCAAGGCTTCAATGAGATCGATCGCCGCAACGAGCTGGTCGCTCTCTAACGCCCGCAAAGCATATTCCTGTTCCAGGACCGGCTGTCGATGCCGCAAGACTTCACGGTCGTCATCCAGTCCGGTCACGAGCCGCACCTTGGCCAGGCGCCAGTCCTCGCCGAGGGAGGCCAGCAGGCGCCGGTGCGATTCGATCATCTTGCGGGTCGATTGCCAGGCACTGAGGCTGTCCGCCACTTCTCTCATCGCATCGAGCAACGTGTCGTTATACAGTTCGACGGCCGCGTCGTATTCCGCTCGATGTGCCGACAATTCTCCCCGCAGGCGGCCGCCTTCAAACCAGGGCATGCGCAGCCCCGGCGCGAATCCGTATGCGAAGCTCTGGCCGCTGAACAATAGATTGGATAGCTTGTCGGCATGCTTTCCCAGGGTCAGTGCATTGAACCCGACAAACGCTGTCAGATCGATCGTGGGATAAAATTGTGTCTTGGCGACCTTGACCATCCGCGCAGCGGATTCGGCCCTGTACAGGGCCGCAGCTAAATCAGGCCGGTGGACCAGCAGCCCCATCGATAGATGGTCGGGCGCCGCAATTTGACCCGGAATGACCACCGGTTTTAAAAACAGGTGCGCTGCCTGATCAGGTCCTTTCCCGGCCAACCGCGCAAGCAGATGACGTTGCACGTCGAGCTGATCTTGGAGACCGGCTTGCCGTTTGAAGGCTGCTTCATAGTCCGCCACGGCTACTTTCACGGGCTGGTCGTTATCCAGACCGAGCCGATATCGCGTTTCTGCAAGCGTGCGCAAGTTCTCACGGATGGCGACGATGGTTTTCACGACGGTAAGTTGCTGCTGGAGAGCCTGTCCACGGAAATACGCCCGCGCGATGCCGGTGGTGAGCCGCAGGCGCACCTCGGCCCTTTCTGCCTCCTCGGCGGCCGCCAACCCCAGCGCCGCTTCCAGCGTCGCCCGGTTCTTGCCCCAGAAATCGAACTCGTAGCGGAAACTCAACGGATTGATGACGCCCAATAAGATCTTGTCCCCCGCCACTTTGGGGTTCAGCGCGGCAAACACGCCGTGCTGTGAAATGCGTTCATAGGTGAGCGACGCGTCGGCTTCCAGGAAGGGCAGCAGTCGTGCCCCTTCGACCTTCACCAGCCCTTCTGCTTCACGCAGCCGGGCGGATGCGACTTTGAATCCCGGGTTATCCTTGAGCGCCGTATCGATCAGCTCATTCAGTTCTTGATTGCCGAATTGTTTCCACCATTGGTCATCCGGCCATTGTTGGAGTCGGCTCGTGACTTCGGCCAGGGTTTCTTTCATTTCTGGCGGCTCTAGATATTCGGCGGGAGGATCGCCCTTGGGAATCCAGGCACAGCCTGATGCCATCACCAGTGCTCCGGCGACCAGACCGTTCAGGAAAAGGCCGTTCAACCTACTCCGTGTTCGGATCATGGTTGCTCCATCAGTTCTTCGGCCTGAAGCTCGCGCACGGCCTCGACGGGTTTCAGTACAGGGACACGACTGGCTTGGGCAAACCAGACGAGCACGGCCAGTCCTATGCAGAGATAACTGGACAGGAGGAAGGCATCGTTCAGCGCCAGAATACCCGCCTCCTGCTTCATGAGCAATTGCAGCTTGCGCTGAATCATGACGGGGTCGAGTCCGGTGTCTTGCAGTTTCAAGGTAATCTGCTGCAGTGGGTCATACGACGCAGACATACGTCCGCCGAAATGCTCGCTGAGTTGCAATTGATGAAAGGGAAGACGCCGGAATACGACAACGCCCTGCCAGGTAATGCCCACCGCTCCGGCTGCAATACGAAAGACGTTGGCCGCTTCCGCCGCCCGAAGCATCTGGTCGCCGGATAAGCCGTGCAAGGTGAGCACGGTCAGGGGTGTAAAAAAGGAACCGAGAAAAACGCCTTCCAGAACCATCGGCCAGAAAATTTGATCGAAAGACTGCGGATCGTCGAATAAACCGATCCAATAAAACGTGGCGGCAAATCCAAGGCCATTGAGGCAGGCCAACAGACGGACATCCAGACGTTTGGCAACTTCATGCATGACCGCGATCAGGGGTACGCCCAGGATGATCATAGGAAGGAAAACCATGCCTGCAAGTTCCGAGGAGTATCCCATCAACGTCTGCAACTGAACGACGAAGAGTGCAAGCAATCCCTGAATGGATAAGAACCCCAAGGCGAGGCAGAGCAGGCCGATCACAAAATTGCGATGCGTGAAGAGGCGCACATCGACGGCCGGTTGGCGTTCGCCGAGTTCCCAAATAATCCAGACCGGGATAGCGACGAGCACCACCACGAGCATTCCGCTAAGGAGCGCCGAATCAAACCAGTCAAAATCGTTGCCTTCATTGAGAATCGTTTGAATGCCGATCATTATCACGGTGAGCAGAACAAATCCCACCAGATCGAATCGCTCGCGATGCGGTACGAACGTGCGTCTATAAAGTAATGCGGCAGTGACGCCGGCGATCGCCAGGGCAAAAGGGATGTTCAGGGCGAAGAGCGCACGCCAGCCCAACTCGTCTGCAATCCAGCCGCCGGTGGCAAGACCGAGGGTAAACGGCATCAACGTAAACAGACCCCAAACTGCCAGCCCCAAAGATCTCAGTCGATCCGGATATTCTTTGAGCAAGAGCGTTTGTCCGAGCGGGAGGGTCAGACCGCCGGCGAGGCCGAGGAGAATGCGTGCCGGTAAAAAGGTGGTGATCGTGTCGCCTATAAGGCAGAGCAAGGAGGCGCCGGCATAGAGAACGAACGCGCCGATAAATACCCGGACTTCCCCGAATCGGGAGGAAAGCCAACGGGCGATCGGGAAGGCCAAGGCCAGCGCAATCATGAAGTCCGTTTGCGCCCAGGTGCCGAAACTCGGCAGCACGCCTCCCAGGTTGCCGGCAGCATGCGGCAGTAGCGCCACATAGGAGCCGGCATTGAACAGCACCAGCATATGCGCGATGCCGAGGACAAGGTTGAACAGGAAAAATTGCCAGCCGGCGAGGCGTGTGGAATGTGACTCAGACATCGGTGAGGGACTCATTCATGAAGCCTCAGAACGACGGCGAATACCTCGGACGTTTCTCGTGGGCATTGTCTGGAACGGCGCTCACGCGTGCTTCTGACACAGCCGGAGTGGGGCGATGTGTAAAGTAAATGGCCAGTCCTGTGAAGATCATCCCGCCGACCAGATTGCCGAGCGTGACGGGGATCTGATTCCAGAACCACCAATCGGTGACCGTGACATGGGCTCCCAAGAGCATGCCGACAGGAATGACGAACATGTTGACCACGGCATGTTCAAATCCTTGTGAAAAGAAGAGGACGGTGGGCCCCCAAATGGCGAGGATCTTTCCGGACAGTGAAGTTGTTGCGAATGCGAAGACCACCGCCAGACTCACCATCCAATTGCACAGGATGCCTTTCGTAAAGACGGTGAGCATGCCGGCCGAGCCATGGGACGCGTAGTAATTGGTTTTTGCTTCGGCGATCGCGATCAATTTTGCGCCGGCCGCTGAAACACCGGCGTCTCCGGCTGTCGTCAGAACAATGGCTAAAAGTCCGGCATACAGCGTGCTTCCGATCAGGTTTCCCAGGAAGACCCAGCCCCAGTTGATGAGGACGCGTCTCACGCAGGCGTTTGCTTTCCCATCGGCGGTTGCACAAGGGAGCAGCGCGAAACTTCCTGTGATGATTTCCGTCCGGAGCAGGACCGCCAGGCAGAGCCCGAAGGGAAAGAGAAGCGAGCCGACGAGCCAGCTGCCGGTTTCAACCGCCGCAGTCACTGCCATGCTGGTGGCCACCCCGAGGTATGCGCCGGCCAAGGCTCCCCGGATCAGCAGATGCCGGACCGGCAGGTCCAACTTCAAGGCACCGGTTGACACCATGTCAGACACGATCTCCTGAGGTTTCACATAGTCCATTTTCACGGCTCCATTTTTGTTATCGGGCTGTCGTGTATGCTGCCGGTAAGCGTTAAGCAACTTTAAGGCCAAGTAAGTTGTGCGAACCAGAATAGGCTCGGACAAGACGATTATCTCTGTTTTGCAGCAAATAACCGCGAGTGCAGCAAGACCGCCGCTGGCGACTGGCAGGAACCGCAACTTCTTGTGTGGATTCACGATGAGCGGGTTGTGCGGATTCGCTCATGCGGTTTGGAATGCTGCTTCCTGCGAATCATGAAGTGGGTGATGAGACTAGATGTAATGGTCTACTGATCGGGGCTGGTTCAGCCTGGATCATGCATTTGTTGGCCGATATATATCCTCCATAATGGCATAAGCTATCTGATATGTTCGAAGAAGATGGAATGCTTGATCCCTGGATTGGCTTTCATTGGATTGTTCTTGTTCCTGCTCCTGCTCAAGTGTCCTCCCACACCATTATGGCTGTCAGGGTGTCGTTCTCGAAAATAGTGTTCTCCGTCTAAACCATCTCCTCCGTCGCCTGGTTTGTATTCCTCCGTCGAATACGCTCTCTTGGTGCCGCCAACTGGAACAAAGTGACAGGGGTTCTAGTAATACAGCAGGATGAAGCAAACAGAGAGAAACCTGCTGATCCGTAAGAAACAGCGCTGAGCATTGGCAGAGTGGTGAAGAACATGAAGAATATGGATGCAATGTGGAACGGCCAGCGGGGATTGTTTGATGGATCGATCAGGAAGAAGGGGGCACGGTACAATCCTGCACTTGGGGGAATCCGCATGCCCGCGTCATACAGATCACAGCGGGCAATTGGTAGATAGATCGTTGAAAATCCCCGTGCCTCTTCTCACCGGCGTGGTTGCCAGAACCCAGTGCGCTAGTGGACGCCGGCAGTGATGCAAGATCGCATCACACTGACCTGGCAGAGACTCTGTGCGGCAAGGAATTTGATCACTCTGCGGGCCAGTTCATCGGCTGTCAGGAGATCTCGCTCGACGTCTATCAAGAGGTGGCCTGGTACACTGTTGCCATCGACTGTCCGGACTCCTGGCAATTCCTTCAACGCTACTTCAAGGGTCGGGCTAAACGATTCGCACGCGGAGCCATTGAGCATCAATGTGACGCGTTCGAGGGGAGATTGTGCGAATGTGAAGGAAGTTACGAAGATCGTGCCAATGATTATCAAAAACAGAGATGCGAGTGCTTTCATTGTCGACGACAACCCTCGCAGAGAGGAGTCGAGAGCCGGTGGAGTTGATGAGCCAGTTCCCAATCCCATATGCGAAACCTCGCAAATACCAATCAGTTCGTATCTTGTGCCCAGCTCTGCCATTTCATGATCTGTCTGCTAGAAATCTGTATCGGGATGACCGGCTTAGTAAGGAAGACAGGGAAGGCCTGGCTGTCAAAATACAGCCAAGCCGTCCGGCGTGTCGCTATTGCGCTGGAACTGGGGTAATCTCTGTTTGAGGTGTCGTTGGCTTCCAGGGGACCATAGGCATCAACGGCGCCGGTTTGGCGTCAGGTGACGCCAGCAGAACCGCGATTGCTCCACGGAGCGCTCCGGTCAGCGAATGGGTGACGAGCGGATAGGCTCCAGCTGATTCGACGACGACGTCGAACGTTGCCGCGCTGCCGGGTCCCACTACATAGGTCTGCACACCCGTCAGCTTGTTGGCCGGATTGCCGCTCTCATAGACGTTGTCCCAGATTTCGCCGATCGGGTGGAACGAGGAGAACTCGTTCGGTCCCGCGTTGACGAAGTAAATGCGCACGCGCTCACCAGGCTTCGCATCCAGTTTTCCTCCCCCCGTCACGAAGGGATGATATTTGAAGATGCCGCCGTTGAACATCATGCCGTCAAATTTCCTGTCGAACATCCCTTGCACATCGTCGGGATTCTTGAAGTACTCCGATTGGACGAGGACATACTCGCGATCTGCTTTCGGCAAGGCCTTGGCATCTTTCGGGTCAACGATGATGGCGCCGAACATCCCACGAGCTACGTGCTGAATCATCGGGGGCGCGCCACAGTGATAGAAGAAAATGCCTGGTTTCTTGGCGACAAAGGTGTAGGTGATGGTTTCACCCGCGTTGATCGCCCGATAGTTTTTAAGAAAGTCGATCTCAGCGGCGTGGAAGTCCATTGCGTGCGGGTACTTGTTGGTCGCCGGATTCGTCAACGTGAACTTTACGGTATCGCCTTCCATCACGCGGACAACCGGGCCTGGCATGGTACCGTTAAACGTCCAGGCTGCGTATTTTTCACCACTGCCGTCAATGACGACGTCGGTTTCCACTGCGGTCATGGAGACCTCGTGGGTTTTGGCAGAGGCCGGTGTGGCTGGTGCCATCAGGCCAGCTAACATGAAAGTCCCGAGTCCTGCTGCAAGAGCGAGGGACCGGTGTGAACGGATCGTTTCCATGAAATCTCTCCTCCTTCTGATCATGAACAGATAAATGCGCCCAGGGTTCGGCCGTAACGGACATATCGTCATTGGTGTGGTGGACTGAGTCCGTCTGTTGGCAGGGAGGATAGCGAAAGTGCACAATATAAAACATGACGCAAGTCATGTTTTGAAAATATAATTGCGGGGCTTGGGAGTAGCGGGGTTACGTCGACGCGAGCTTTTTTAGCCGCTCGATGTCGCGGATGATCAATCGGTTGGCAGTGCCGGTGACTAAGGCATCTTGTTTGAAGCGGCTCATCATCCGGATCACAGTTTCTGTTGTGGTGCCCACCATGTTAGCCATGTCTTCCCTGGTCAGACGCATGGGAAGTCTGATTCCCTGATCCTCTTTGATACCGCTTCTCGTGCCCAGATCGACGAGCAGTGCGGCGAGGCGTTGATCGGCACGTTCCAACGCCAAAACCTTGGTTTTCTCCTGCGCCTCGTTCAATCGATTGCCCAGGTACTTGATGACTTCAAGCGCGGCGTCCGGGCTTCGTCTTAGCATGTCAAAATAGGCTTTCTTGCTCATGCGAAGAATGCTGACATCCCCCATGGGTTGAGCGCTGCCGGGATGGCGGGCTCCGTCAAAAGCCGCGGCGTCGCAGCAGAAGAGGTCTCCGGGCATCAACATCTTGAGGGTGCATTCTTTCCCGTCCGGGTTGGACTTGACGCATTTGACCGTGCCTTCCTTCACGATGTGAAAGTATTCCGTCGGATCGCCTTCGCGGAAAATGAACTCGCCCTTGCCATAACGGGCTTCAGTCAACTCGTGGAGGAGGCGTTGCCGGTCCTGTCCGCTCAGGATGTTGAGGAGTGGAATCTGAGCGAGCTGGCCCTGGGGAACGGCTCCAGCTCGATTACTTGATGATTTGTTGCGCTGCTTCGACAATCGATCGTGCTCCGATGCCAAAGTGGTCGACGAGTTCGTCCGGTTTCCCGCTATGCGGAATCGTGCGAACCGCGAGCTTATGGACTTTGATACCTTCCGCGCCCACGGCGCTGAGCACGGCATCGCCGAGGCCGCCGTGCGCATAGTGATCTTCGACCGTCAGAACACGGCCATGCGTGGCCCTCGCGCTATCCAAGAGAGTGACTCGGTCGATGGGAACAACACTATAGAGGTCGACGATCCTGGTGGAGATACCGGCGGCTTTCAGCTGATCGTGAGCCTTGAGCGCTTCGAAAAGTGTCACACCGGCTGCGACAATCGTCAGCGCATCCGCCGCGCTCTGGCGAAGGATTTTCGAGCCGCCGATTTGAAAGCGCTCCGCAGGTCCATAGAGAACGGGAGATTTGGGGCGTCCCGCCCGGAGGTAGACCATCCCCTTATGGTTCGCAGCGGCCTCGACAAGACGATACATACACGTTGCGTCGGACGGGTACAGGACGGTGATGCCGGGCTGTGTGGCCATCATGGCGATGTCTTCCAGCCCCATCTGTGAGGGCCCATCTTCCCCGATACTCACGCCGACATGCGTCCCCACCAGTTTAATGTTGGATTGGCTAATGGCGGCCATGCGAATGAAATCATAGGCGCGCGTGAAGAAGGCTGCGAATGTGGCTGCAAAGGGGATCTTGCCGCAGGCGGCAAGGCCGGCTGCGGCGCCGAGCATATTTTGTTCCGCAATGAAGTTCTCAAAAAATCGGCCCGGGAACTTCTTGCCGAATTTGTCAGTGTAGGTGGAATTTTTGACGTCCGCATCAAGACCCACCACGGATGGATTGACGGCTCCTAGCGCCTCAAGTGCCACTCCGAAGGCTTCGCGTGTGGCGGCGGATTCCCCTGGCTTGTACGGCGAGGCGGGAAGCGGGCTGACCAACGAGGCGGCGACAGAAGCAGCCGATGGCTTTTGAATCGTCAACGTCGCGCCGTTCGGTTTCAACTGTTTGGTCAATTCATCGATCGCTTTCTGGGTATCTGCGCCTTGAGGGACCGGTTTTCCATGCCAACTGGGATGGTCTTCCATAAAGGAGACGCCTCTGCCCTTGAATGTCTTGGCAAGGAGAACGGTTGGTGTGTTCTTGGTGCGCGACGCCTCATCGAACGCGGCAAGTATGGCCGAAAGGTCGTGCCCGTCAATGACGAGAGCATGCCAGCCGAAACCTGCCCAGCGAGCACGGTA
>DATIFR010000118.1:0-25600 GCA_035455145.1 Nitrospira sp. | reverse complement strand
TATAGACCATTGCGGCTGACGCCTTCAGGTCTTCTCCATGATCGCTTTCAACTCCACCCCGCTGATGACTTCACGTTCCAACAGCAGCTTCGCGCCTTCTTGAAGCGCGGCTTTCCTTTCTCCAAGCAACTTGTTTACCCGTTCGTATTGTTCATCGACGATCCGCCGCAC
Source organism: Nitrospira sp. (assembly GCA_035455145.1). Taxonomy (GTDB): domain Bacteria; phylum Nitrospirota; class Nitrospiria; order Nitrospirales; family Nitrospiraceae; genus Nitrospira_C. The sequence goes on along the minus strand of DATIFR010000118.1, from coordinate 25,429 downwards.
TTCGCAATCGATCTCACGGGCGGTTTCTTCGGAGTAATCACCCTTTTCCTGGGCCATCTGAATCTGGACGAACTGCGGCTGGCGCTCGCGTTCCAGCGTGATCGTCCCCAGCTTCTCGCTCATCCCATACGCTTTCACCATGCTTTTCGCAATATCGGTGGCCTTCACCAAATCGTTCTGCGCGCCTGTGGAAGCCTCGCCGAAGATCAATTCCTCGGCAATCCGCCCGCCAAGCAACACGGCGACCTTGTTCTCCAACTCGGATTTCGTCATTAAGAAGCGATCTTCGGTCGGGAGCTGAAGCGTATACCCGAGTGCGGCAATGCCGCGTGGAATGATCGAGATCTTCTGCACCTGATCGGATCCTGGCAGGGACATCGCCACGAGGGCATGGCCGGTTTCATGGTAGGCCACGCGCTCCTTCTCCATCTTGTTCAGCACCCGATTTTTCTTTTCCAAGCCCGCAATCACCCGCTCTACCGCTTCCCGCAATTCAGAAATCCCGACCTGGTCTTTGCCGCGACGCACGGCGAGCAATGCCGCTTCGTTGATAATGTTCGCCAGATCTGCTCCGGAAAAGCCGGGCGTCATCGCCGCGATGTTTTCGAGGTCCGCGTCGGGACCAAGCGCCACCTGTTTGGCATGCACCCGGAGAATGGCCAGACGGCCGATTTTGTCCGGCCGATCGACCAGGACGTGCCGATCGAACCGGCCCGCTCGAAGGAGTGCCGGGTCGAGAATTTCCGGCCGGTTGGTCGCCGCCATGAGAATCACGCCGATTCGGGGATCGAACCCGTCCATCTCGACGAGCAACTGATTGAGCGTTTGCTCTCGTTCCTCGTGCGCCATGGGGCCCATGCCGCGAGCTTTCCCCAGCGCGTCCAGCTCATCGATAAAGATGATGCAAGGGGCCTTGAGCTTGGCCTGCTCAAATAGATCGCGGACGCGCGCCGCGCCAACCCCCACGAACATTTCGACAAACTCCGACCCGCTGATGCTGAAGAACGTCACCCCGGCCTCGCCCGCCACGGCACGGGCCAGAAGAGTCTTGCCGGTTCCCGGCGGGCCGACCAACAAGATCCCCTTCGGAATCTTCCCACCCAGCTTGGTGAACTTGTCCGGAGTCTTGAGGAACTCAATCACCTCGCGCAGTTCTTCTTTCGCTTCATCTACCCCTGCGACATCGGCAAACGTGATCTTGATGTCCTTCTCCATGTAAATCTTGGCCTTGGATTGTCCCACCTGCATGAACCCGCCTTGAGCCTGGCCCAGTCGACGGAAGATGAAGAACCAGATGCCCACGAAGACAAGAACCGGCAGAAGCCAGGATAAGAGGTCGCGCCAGAACGTCGTCTCGATCACTCCTGTAAATTTCACGCCATGTTGTTCGAGGTCCCGCACAAGCTCCGGATCCTCCACACGAATTGATGTGAACTGTTTCTGCTCTTTGGACTCTCCTTCCGGCTTCAGCTTCCCCGTCAGCATGTGGCTGCTCACCGACACTTCTGCGACTTTTCCGGCCGCCACCAACGTTTTGAACTCGCTATAAGGGAACTCTTCGATCTTCTGCACCGCACTAATGAAGTCATGGACCAGGATGACCGCCCAGATGGCGAGGATGATGTACCAGATGGAAAACGAGACCTTCTTATTCATGTCTCCCCCTCTTGAACCGGGGTCGGCGGAGTTCGACCAACCGTCCCAAGTTCAGGCCGGCTGGCTTTCATGCCGCCGTACATGACGAAGCCCGCGCACAGTCCGACTCCGACTGCTGCGCTTGTCCGCGCGAACAAGCGCCCCTACTGGTTGAAACCGTCATGGTAGACGAGCCTGTCACCCTGCTCTTCTGCCTCTCCTTCACTGAAATTGCCTCCGAAACCGCCACAGGCCAAAGCCGAACAAGGATCCGCCCACCAGTCCCATTGAAAGGGTCTGCGTCCACAACATCTCGATTCCTATCCCTTTCAACAGGATGCCGTTCACGATTTCGATGAAATAGCGGAGCGGGGAGAATGCCATCAGATGACGTACCCATGCGGGCATCATCTCCAGCGGCGTGAAGATGCCGGAGAGCAACAGCATGGGAGCGACCGCGAGCAACGTCAACATCCCCACCTGCGCCTGATTCCTGGTGACGGTCGCGGCGAACACCCCCATCCCGGCCGTAGCCATGATGAAGAGAGCCGTCAAGGAGAACAGCAGCCCGATGCTCCCTTTGATCGGCACACCGAACGCCGGCCGCATAACGCCAAACAAACCCACCGCCGTCGCACACAGAATCACCAACATCATTGCCACGACTTTGGGGAGGATGATTTGCACCGGGGTCAACGGCGATACCAGAAGTTGCTCCACCGTGCCGCGCTCTTTCTCCCGCACCAGTGCCGCTGCCGGCAACAACACGGAAAAAATCGTGATCATCCGCAACAGGTGCGAAATGGATTCGAACCACGTTTCATTCTGGTCTTGGTTGAACCAGACGCGATGGTCGCTCAGGATCATCGGCACGCTTGTTAAATACGCGTCCGCCAGCCCATTTCGCGCCAATGCCACTTCCTGGCCGAATTGACCCACGATGCGGGCGGCGTATCCGGCCGCCGAGAGCCCTTGCGGCGAGTTCGTCGTGTCGACAAGCAATTGCACGGCGGTCGGTTCCCCTGCTGCCAGCGCCTCATGAAAGCGGGCAGGAATGTCCAACACCACCATCGAACTTCCCCGATCCAGCCGACGCAATTCTTCGTCCGGATGCGCCAACTCGCCGTCGAAACGAAAGTAAGGAAGATGAAATCGGGAGACCAGTTCGCGGGATGACACGCTTCGATCGGCATCGTAGACCACCAGGCCGGCATTTCTCAGTTGCGTCTTGATCCCGTTTCCGGTGACGAAGATCGCGAATGTGAACGAATAGACGAGAAATGCGATGAGCGGGATGTCACGGAACAACTGCATCAACTCTTTCCGTGTCATGACGGCGACACGTCGGCACCAGACGGCGATGCGAGCTGCCGGTTTCATGCGCGCGGCCTCTTGGTGAACAATCGATAGCCGATGGTTCCAAGCACCGCTGCATAGGCTCCGAGGGCGAGAATGTCCGGCCATAAGACTGCCGGACCGATATTCTTCAGGAACGTGCCCCTGACGATATTTGTGTAATACATCCCCGGAAACAAGTGCGCCTGGAACTGCGCCGCTTGGCTGAGGGACGAGACCGGCACGACCAGCCCGGAGAAGAGAATGGTGGGTACCGTGCTCAGCAATATGGTAATGATCAGGGCAGCCTGCTGCGTGCTGACCAGCAAAGAGACCACCAGGCCGATACCGGTGCTGGTCAATACGAACAGAAGAGACGTGGCGAAGAACAACAGCAGGTTCCCTTTAAACGGCACGGCAAACAGGAACACGGCCATCAGCCACAACACCATAGCATTGACCGCGGAGATCATGACGTATGGAAAGAGCTTGCCGGCGAGGAACTCCAGCCGGCTGACCGTGGCGCTGTAGATGTTATAGATCGAACCGGTTTCCTTCTCACGGACTATGCCGAGCGCGGTCAACAGGGGGGACGAAACCATGAGGGAAACCATGATGAGCGCTGGCACTGTCGACCAGGCGCTGCGCACTTCCTCGTTGTATAAATACCGCACTTCGAGGGCGAGAGGGCGGAGCCGGCGCTGCGCTTCGTCGCGTGACAGGCCACGGGTCCGTGCCAAATGATCCACCAGGAGGCCCTCATTGAAGGCGCTGTTGATCGCAATGATGTAGCCCTTGGTGATGTCCGCGCGAAGGGGGAACGAGCCGTCAATGAGAGTCTGGACATTGGCCGGCTGCCCGGACAACAGACGCTCCTCGAACTTTTCCGGCAGGATGATCACCGCACGAGCCTTCCCGCTCTGCAACCAGACGTCGGCATCTCTCTCGGCAGCGAGTTCTCCCTGAAAGTTGAAATAGCGCGACTGCACAAAGCGGTACAGGTATTCCCGGCTGAGCGAACTGTGGTCCCGATCCACCACCACAAATGAAATGTTTTCCACGTCCAGGACGAGGCCATAGCCGAATACGAGCATCCAGACGACCGGCATTAAGAAGGCAAGGAGCACAAACATCCGGTCGCGAATCACCTCGCGCCACTCTTTGGAGGAAACCGCTGCGATACGCCGGAGATTCATGCCACCGCTCCCGTCGTTGCCTCTCGCTCCTGCCGCTCGAGCGCCATGACGCGATGGACGAAGACGTCTTCGAGACTCAGAGGACGTACATTCATCGCGAGTATATGAACTCCGTCGGAGGCAAGAGATTCCCGAAGTCGCACTTCGTCCTGCGCAGGATCAATCGAGAACAGGTGAATCTTCGTTCCAAAGAGCGCGGCGTCGGTGAATCCCGCCTGCGTCAATCGTCGGAGCGCCGCCCCCGGTTGATCCGTCGCCACTTCGAGGAGGTGGCCCGCTTCATGTTCGACCTGGTCCTTCATGGCGGCAGGAGACCCTTCCGCCACGATTCGACCGGCAAACATCAACGCGAGATGATCGCAATGCTCGGCTTCGCTCAAATAGTGGGTGGTGATCAGAATCGCGACACCCTCCTCGCGAGCCAGGCGTGACAGAATATCCCAAAAATGCCGCCGTCCGATCGGATCGACGCCGGAAGTCGGTTCATCGAGAAAGAGCACGCGTGGCCGATGGACCAACGCACAGCCTAACGCGAGCCGCTGACGGACTCCCATCGGCAGACGACCCGTCAGGCTCGACTCGTAGCCTTTCAATCCTCCCATCGACATGATCCATGCGAGCCTCTCATTCGCCGCTTGCCGATCGAGCCCGTAGATCCCGGCGAAGAGCCGGATGTTCTCCTCGACGGTCAGGTCCAGATACAGCGAAAAGGCCTGGGACATGTAGCCGATCCGCTCCTTGATCGCACCTCCGGCTTTGCGCATATCGGCACCGGCTACCCAACCCTCCCCTCCTGACGGGGACAAGATGCCGTTCAGCATCTTGATCACGGTCGTTTTTCCCGCACCGTTTGCACCGAGCAGGCCGAAGATTTCTCCCGGCTTGACCCGAAAACTAACGCGATCCACCGCCCGAAATGTTCCAAAATCCCGAATGAGTTCCCTTGCTTCAATGGCAAGCCCTGAGTTCGACGCCTGCCCCGGAGTCGCCGGCAAGGCGGGAACCTCCGGTCCCGTGGCCTGCCGGAGCAACAGCGCGACAAACACATCCTCCAGTTCCGGCTCGCCCACACGCACCTGTTCCGGCTTGATGTCGCCGAGGTTCGTCTCGAGACTCTTCACCGCTTGAGCACGGTCCGTCTCGTCCGTGAACACATGCAGCTTGGAACCCAGTGCCTCCACCTGCTTGTACCTGCGCTGCAGCCGGGCGACGGCTTCCAATTGAGGAGTGGCTTCGAACGTCATCATCGACCCGGGGACCAGCGCCTGCACTTCCGCCGGAGTCCCTGCCGTCAAGACCCTTCCGTGAGAGAGAAACGACAAGTGATGGAATCGCGCGGCTTCGTCCATGTAGGCGGTCGAAACGAGGGCGGTCATGCCCTTCTCTTGCAGCAACTCTGCCAGGATCGCCCAAAAATCCCGGCGGGACACCGGATCCACCCCGGTCGTCGGTTCGTCCAAAATCGCCAGTTCCGGTTCGTGAATGAGGGTGCAGATCAGCCCGAGTTTCTGTTTCATTCCGCCGGACAGATTCTTCATGGCCCGATCACGAAATTTGTCGAGCCTCGTCATGGCAAGAAGCCGGTCCTTCCGCTCGGCCAACTCGCGATCAGGGACCAACCTGAGCCGTGCAAAGAAGTCGATATTCTCCTCGACTGAAAGGTCAGGGTACAAATTCAGTCCCAGCCCTTGCGGCAGGAAACCGAGTCGCTGTTTCACCTGCTCAGCGGCACGCTCAGAATCGACCAGTGTCCCGAACACCTCCACTGCACCGCCGTCGTAGCTCAGCACACCGGCGACCGCCTTCATCAGACTGCTCTTGCCAGCGCCGTCCGGACCGATCAGGCCGTAGATCTCACCTTTCTTGATCGTGAGATCCACACCATTCACGGCCACATGTTTTTTGTAACGCTTCACGAATTGCGCCACATGAACGATTGTAGAGTCTCGGCTCATGATTAGTTCATTCGTTGGACACATATGGCTTACGAACTGTCAACTATCAGCATTCAGCTATCAGTTTCGGAATTAGCTGATGGCTGATGGCTTCCCTCATCATCGTCTGGGCGGCACCCATGCAACATCTTCCTTCCAGCGAATCACTGCATCAGCCGGCAGGCCGGGGGTCAGTCGATGATCCGGATTCTCTTTCACATAGAGCTTCACGGCATAGATGAGCTTCACGCGCTCATCCGGGGTTTGGACCTCTTTCGGTGTGAACTCGGCTGTTGAGGCGATGTATCGCACCGTCGCATCGAACGGCCGATCGGGAAAAGCATCGGTGTAGATTCGGGCCTGCAGATTCAATCGAATTTTTCCGATTTGGATCTCCGGCACATAGACTTTGAGATACAGGCGATCCAGATCCACGACCTCAAAAAGTGGCGCCCCGGCGGTGACGACTTCACCAATATCCACCATTCGTGTCGTTATGGTTCCGTTCGCCGGCGCACGAATCGTCAGATCGGCCAGAACGCTCTCTGTTTCACTCAAAGCCGCTTCGGCCTGGTCCCGCTGCCGCTCCAGCGCGGCGACCTCATCCTCCTTGGCGCGAATCCGTTTCCACCCCAATTCCGCTACCGCAAGTTCCTTCGTCGCTTTCGCGAGTGCCGACCGTGCGGCCACCACTTGGCTCCTCGCCACGTTCCATCGAGCAAGCGCTTGCTCATACTGTTGTTGCGTCACCGCTTGTTCGGGAAGCAGGTTGCGGAAACGCTGCTCGTCCATGCGGGCTTCCCGCTCGACCGTCTTCGCCTTCTCCAACTCCGCCCGATCTTCATCGACGTGAGACTGGGCTGACTCGATCGCTAAGGGCACCTCCAGATTGAGAACAGCCAGAGTCGTATGCGCTGCCTGTACTTGCGCCTCGATCGCAGCGAAGGCTTGCTGGGTCTGATCAACCCTGGCGCGGGTCTGGACGTCATCAATTCGAACCATGATTTGACCCGTCGTGACATTGTCCCCCTCGCGAACAAGCAGTTCTTGAATACGCCCGGGAAACTTACTAGCAATGGTCAGGTGATCGCCCTCCATGCGGCCGTTGACCTGAATCAAGCCTTCCGGTAATCCGCGGTTCCAAAAACCGGTCCACGCGACCAGGTAGCCCCCGCCAAGCAAGGCGACCAACCCCGTGACTATGAGGGCATCGCGCTTGGGATTCCTCATCTCAAACAACAGAGGGGATGCATCATTGATTCGGTCCGCTCAAAAGATCTTTTCGATTTGCCCCTTCGCCCGGGTGGATTGATGGGCGAAGCATTGAATCGGAACAACGCTTCACCCTGATTCTCGCAAGCGCGTGTCACCGATGTCTGCGCGTTCGTAACTTCGATGCTCACCGCCAGACCGGCCCGCGCGTCATAGAGATCGAAGGGATCGGTGACACCACCCCTTAGCCCTGGACGACCAAGCCTATCTTGAGGAACTCCCAAGGCGGCGAAATTCACCGTGCGATCTCTGCCGTTCAGCTAACTGGATACATTCGGCAGCAGCGCACCCAGACTGGTCTCGGCCTGAGCTTATGCCGCAGCAATCCGCTCTTTCAAGAGGCGGACATGGTTCTCGATCGCCGCATGAATTGCATCCCGCAAACTCAGCCGTCACTCCGGAGCGGAGGTCCCGGCTTCCTTTGCAGCCAACGTTTCATCGAGTGGGGCGCAGAGGACCATTTCAGCGATGAGGACCCTGCTAATCATGGCACTACGGAATCGCCGAACCATCCATTTTTCGCGTCAGGTAGAGCAATCTCCTGCCAGCTGACAACGGCAGAAGTGCAAGGAGGGAACCATGGTCCGGAGTCTCGCCATCGGGACATTTCGGCAGGAAAACTGACTTGTTTGATGAAACTAAGAGGGCTACGTGCTACCGGATAGGGGAGTCTTGCTACAGGGAGATATACTTCGCTGTCGCAGAACGCACCAGGGCGCGATTTTATTTCCCGGGCATAGTCGCCTGAGTCATTTGGACTCTTGATCGGGGTCCTCGAAAACTTCGCGACATTCGAGACAGCGAACCTGGCCCGTGCGCTTCCCGTCTTTGGTCAACACATCATCGATGACACGGCTGTGGAGGCAAGAGGCTGCGGACGGAGTTGCGGGGAATGAAAGTTGTTCGGTCGTTTGATTCGGCATCAAACACTCTCAAGAGGGTCGGAGGAACGAGCCCGAATCCTAGTCTATTACTTAAGGGTTTCCAAGCTACAACATGTTGTATAGGAAGGCGATGCTTCATCAATATATTCGGTTGAAGTGAAACAATTCAGTAACCGTACTTCTCAGCTTCCGGATTTAACGCTGCGTGGAATTTATGATCCCGTGAAGGGATCACGCAGCGGTCAGGAGGCCGTCCTTCTCCCCATCACGTGATAGTAGGCCACAGGAATGACGATCAACGTCAGCAGCGTGGAGACGCCGACACCGAAGAGCAACGACACGGCCAGGCCTTGAAAGATGGGATCCAGGATGATGACGAAGGCGCCGACCATGAGCGCCGCAGCAGTCAAGAGAATCGGTCTTGTGCGGATAGCGCCGGCTTTGATGACAGCATCCGATAATGAAACGCCCGCTTGCTCTTGCAACTGAATGAAATCCACAAGAAGGATCGAGTTCCGAACGATGATGCCGGCCAGGGCAATGAACCCGATCATCGAGGTGGCGGTAAAGTAGGAACCGGTCAGCCAATGACCTGGCAGGATACCGATGAGCGTGAGCGGGATTGGAGCCATGATGATCAACGGTGTGAGGAACGATTGAAATTGCCCGACGATCAGCAGATAGATCAACAGCATCGCCACAGCAAAGGCAATTCCCATGTCGCGGAACGTCTCATAGGTAATGTGCCATTCCCCATCCCACTTCATGCCAAACTTGTCTTCCGACCAGGGCTGCGAGGCGTAGTATTGCTCGATCTGATACCCCTCGGCCGGGCGGAAACCTTCCAGCTTTTTCCCAACACCTAACACGCCATAGACAGGACTCTCCGCTTTCTCCGCACCGGGCCCGCCGACGTCGGCAACGATGTAGACCACCGGCTTCTGATTCTTGTGGTAAATCGCCTTGTCCTGGATCGTCTGTTCGACTGTGAGGAGTTCGGACAGTTGCACGATACCGCCTGTATTTGTCCGCAGACCGATCTCGCCGATGCTCCCAAGTCCGGTTCGCTCTGCAAGCGGAAGGCGTAGCACGATCTGCACAGGACTTTTTTCCTCTGGAATATGGACCAGCCCGATTTTCGTGCCCTCCAGCGCCATACGCAGGGTCTTCACCACGTCCTCGGTCGGAATGCCTGCCAGTGCGGCCTTCGCCCGATCGACGGTGAAGATGTATTTCACCTGATCGGCTTCAATGTAATCGTCGACATCGACGACACCGGGAGTGGATTCAAATAACGCTCGAACCTCGCGCGCGACGGCGATCTGCCGCCCGTAATCCGGGCCGTAGATTTCCCCCACCAATACCGATTGCACAGGAGGGCCAGGCGGTACTTCGACAACTTTCACATTGGCCCTGTACTGCTTGGCAATCTCCTGGACCTGAGGACGAATCCGCTGTGCCATTTCGTGACTCTGGGCAGCTCGTTCGTGTTTTGGGACCAGATTGATTTGGATATCGGCCTCATGGGGCTGTTCCCGCAAATAATAGTGGCGCACCAATCCGTTAAAGTTGAACGGAGAGGCTGTGCCGACATACGCCTGATAGTCCCGCACTTCGGGCAGAGTCCTCACATACCGTCCCAGCGCCTGCGTCACTCGCGCCGTTTCTTCCAGCGTCGTGCCTTCCGGCATATCCACAACCAGTTGCAATTCGCTCTTGTTATCGAACGGGAGCATTTTCACCACGACATGGCGAGTGTAGAACAATGCAGCCGATCCTATGAGCAACAGCACGACGATCCCAAAGAATGCGGAAGCAAGGATGGGATGAGCCAGCAGCGGCGAGACGGCTCGTCGATAGACCCGCGCCATCAGACCACGCTCGTCAAGGTCAGAGTGCTGAGTGCTGAGTGCTGAGTTCCCGCCCAGAGTTCGATAACAAGTCTGGCAAAACCAGGGGATCACGATGAACGAGACCAGGAGCGAAAAGAACATCGCAATGGAGGCATTGACGGGAATCGGCCTCATATAGGGCCCCATCAACCCGGAAACGAAGGCCATCGGCAATAGCGCGGCAATAACCGTAAGGGTAGCTAAGATCGTCGGATTCCCGACTTCATCCACCGCAACGATCGAGGCCTCGTGATGGGGTTTCACGTGTAGCGTCAAATGCCGATATGTGTTCTCGACGACGACGATCGCATCGTCCACCAAAATTCCGATGGAGAAGATGAGAGCAAAGAGCGTCACCCGATTGATCGTGTATCCGATCAGCATCGATGTGAAGAGGGTTAAGGCCAGCGTGAGCGGGATCGCGAGCGAGACCACGATGGCCGGGCGCAGCCCCAACGCGACGCCGAGAAAACCCACCACCGCGACGACGGCGATGAGCAGATGCCACAGCAATTCGTTGGCCTTCTCCTGCGCCGTCTCTCCATAGTCTCGCGTCACCGTAACACGAACATCTGCCGGAATCGTCACACCCTTCATACCCTCGACTTTCCGGATTACCTCGCTTGCCACCGTCACCGCGTTGGTACCGCCTTGTTTGGCAATGGCTACGGTCACCGCCGGACTCTCGTGAGGCATCAGGCGTGAAGTATCGGGCGCGGCCTCGGAGGCCTTCCCCTCACCCCTTGCCCCTGCCCCTTCACTGGCGTCTCCGGGCCCTAGCCCGAACCAGACATACTGGTTCGATTCGCGCGGCCCATCGGTGACATCGGCGACTTGCCGGAGATAGACCGGCCGCTGTTCGTGCACGCCGACGACCAGCGCTTCCAGATCTTCTCGTGATCGAATGAACCGGCCTGTTTCGACGAGATAACTCTGATTGCGGCTGTCGAACCGCCCTGTCGGCAACGCTCGATTCTCTGCACGAATTACCCCCGCGATTTGCAGCGGCGTGAGCCCGTAAGCCTTCAACCTGGCGGGATCAATCCGAACCCGTAGTTCCCGCGCCTGACCGCTGACGATGAACCCGGCTGACGTCCCCGGAACTTTCTTGGCCTCCTCCAAGACCTGTTCGGCCAACTGATACAGGTCATATTCGCCGTACCGTTGGCTCGACAGCGTCACCGTCACGATCGGGACATCGTTCACATCCTTCGGCTTGACCAGAAAGGTCTCGGCCCCAGGCGGCAGCAGGTCCTGGTTCGACATCAACTTATCGTAGAGATCGACCAGGCTCTGCTCCATCGGCTGGCCTACGAAATACCGTACGATGATCAACGCGCCGCCAGGCCGTGAAATGGAGTACACGTACTCCACGCCCTTGATTTCGGAAAACTTGCGCTCGAACGGCTTGGTCAGTTGCTCTTCGACAATCTTGGCAGACGCGCCGGGAAAGGGCAGCCACACATCGGCCATCGGAACGATGATTTGGGGTTCTTCTTCGCGCGGAGTGACGACGATCGCAAACAGTCCGAGCAGCAATGTGCCCAACATGATGAGCGGCGTCAGCTTGCTGCCGATGAACAGGGCGGCAATCCGACCACTCAACCCTGGGCGATACTGATCCATGATAGGTCGCTAGGGAACGGCTGGTACTGCAACGGTGTTGACGATCTGCACCGGAGCGCCGTCGACACCGCGGCTGCCGTCCACTAACACGCGTTCGTCCACGTTCACGCCTGACAGAATTTCGATCTGCTTCTCGAAACGTCGTCCGACCTTGACCCAGCGGAGTCGGGCAACCTGGTCCGCGCCGACAACGAACAAGCTGGTCAGTTCGCCGCGCTCAACGATGGCCGAAGAAGGAACAAGAATGGTCTGAGCCGTTCCTTTATCGAGCTGAAACCGGCCGAACATGCCGGTCTTGAGTCCTGGAGTGCTCGGCAAATCCACCTTGACCATGAAGGTGTGGGTTTGGGGATCGCCGGCCGGAAGAATCTGACTGACGATTCCGCGCAAGGCCTGTGCCCCCAGCGCGTCGATGACCACTGAGATCTTATCCCCTCGCGAAATGGCTTTGAGGTCGCCTTCCGCCACCGTTGCTTCTAACCGCAGTTGCCGAGGATCCTCCATCTTGAGCAGCGGCTGCCCAGGGGAGGCCAGTTCCCCTGCTTCCACTTTCTTTTCGGTAATGACCCCGTCAAAGGGCGCTTTCACCACCGTGTAGCTGAGTTGAGCCAATACGGCCTTTCGATTCGCCTCCGCCACCTTGAGTGCACGAGTGGCGTTTTCAACTTCTTGGGTTGAGACGGCCTGATCATCCAGCAAGGCCTTCATCCGGTTGAAATGCGCTCTCGCATTCTCGACCTCCGCTGAGGCGCGTGCCAGGTCCGCCTGGACATCGCGACTATCCAACTGAACGAGCGTTTGCCCTTTAGAAACCTGGGTGCCTTCTCTGACAAGCAGCTTATCAATCGTCCCTTGGATGCGGCTGGATAAAGTCGCCTGATAGACAGTCGCGACTTGACCAGTCACTTCCACTCGGACGGGAACCCGGACAGTCTTGATCTCCACTACCGCTGCTTGAATAGTTGCGCGCGGCGCGGCCGACAGGCCGGACGTTGTCGGTTCCTCCTTGGACCCGCACCCGGCCGACAGTAAAAGGCACGCAACAATGAGCCATCGTGTCGCTGGAGCAATCGTCACGTGCATGAGTCCCCGACTGTGCGCGCCCAACGAGGTCCTTCTGAGTGTACGCATTCCACCGGTATAGGGGAGTGACCGAGCCGCCACCGCTACTCCTGGACGCCTAGCTTACGCAAGAGGGCCATCATCGGACACCAGCCGGTAAAGGCCGACTGTATGAGGTTGAGGCCCACAAATGCAGCGAAATAATTCCAATAGGGATGGACCGTCGCACCCAGAAAGACGGCAAGCAGCACAAACACCCCCGCTATCAACCGCAAGAGTTCGTTGAGTTTCATCTATTCCCCTCCCTTCTTCTTGGTTATGGGAGGCAGAGGCGGAGCAAAAAGATTCGCGGCGGAGGGCCTATCAACTTAGCCAGCCTTTTCAAGCTTGTTGATACCCATCGCCTTGAGAATCGCCTTCTCGAAGAACGGCTCGCTGACGCCACGCTTCATTTTCATCAGAAAGTATTTCTCGAGCGCAATCTTCGCGAGATGCACCCACTTGCCTTTCTTCGCCCAGGTGACATTCCGTGGCGCCATCTGCGGAAGTGCGACAAACGCCATCCCCGTATCCCCCATATCGGCGAGACAAATCGCATTCCACGTCGCCGTATCCTTCTTGTCGTTGTTCTCGATGTCGGCCTTGATGTTGTGAACAGATGCCGACACCATCGATTCAATCATGTAGCCCGTCTTCGGGGCGCCGGTCGGAACCGGCGTCTGTTCGACCGGTGGAATTGCCACGCAAACTCCTACCGCATAGATGTTCTTATATTTTGGATTGGCCTGATAGGCATCGATGTTGACGAAGCCTTTCGGATTGCAAAGCCCCGGCGTTCCCGCGACTGCATCCACGCCGGCAAACGGCGGGATAATCATCGAATAGCGGAAGGGCACTTCCTGGCCGTCCTCCAGAATCATCTTCCCCGGCTGCACCTCCTTGATCGCGGTATTGTAGATGGGCTTGATGGAGTGTTCGGCAAATTCGTCCTCCATCAACCTGCGGGACTTGCCGACTCCGGCGAGTCCCATATGCCCAATGTATGGCTCTGGTGTCACAAAATAGATCGGCACCTTCTTTCTCAGTTTCTTCTTGCGCAAATCGGCATCGAGGATAAAGGCCATCTCGTAGGCTGGCCCGAAACAGGAAGCGCCTTGCGCAGCGCCAACCACGATGGGGCCAGGATCTCTCAGAAAACTCTGATAGGCTCCCCACGCCTGTTCAGCGTGGTCGACGTTACAAACCGACTGTGTATAGCCGCTTGGGCCAAGCCCGGGTACCGCGCCGAAATTCAGTTTCGGGCCGGTGGCAACAATCAAGTAATCGTACGGAACCTCGCCCTTCGCCGTGACGACCCGGTTCTGTTCCGGTTCGATCCGATCTGCGGTCGCATGGATGAATTCGATGCCTTTCTTCTCCAGGACGGGTCCCAGGGCAAAGCTGATATCCTTCCGCTTACGCCAACCAACCGCCACCCACGGGTTCGATGGCACGAAGTGGAATGAGTCCACGTTCGAGATCACCGTCACCTTATGTTTCTTTCCCAGCAAGGCCTGCGCCTCATAGGCGGCAGGCAGACCCCCGATCGACGCTCCGATGATCACTACGCGTGCCATTGTGTCCTCCTTTGCAACTCCTGAAGACGAGTATGCTTCGGATCTCTGCTCTGTATGAGTCCCCCGTGGTTTATTGGACTCATACACCATGGAGAATGGCTGCCATCAACGCTCGAGGGAAAAACGATACAAATCATGACAAGCCGTACAGCGGGCCGTCATGCTCGATAGCCGTTGTAAGAGCTGTTGCGGCGTCTCTTGCTGAACCGCCGCATCCGCCAGCGCATCCATGTCCTTATGAATCGACATCCCCGTCTGTTTGAACGGCAACGGCAACTTCGCCATGATCGCCGGATTCACATCGGCAGCCATCTTCATTCCGGCCTTTCTGGTGGCTTCTTCGATCATCCTCAGATCCGGCTGAGGTTCACCGAGCTCTCTGACGATACTGTCCACCGCCTTCAAGAGTTGGCGCATCTCTGCAAGAATTTGATCCCGCTCAGTCATCGCCAATACGATTTCGATGCGGCCGTCAGTCCCTTTGGTTGTCCATCCCTTCACGAAGAACCACCCGGCGGCTATGACCGTGACGACCCACAGTGCCGCCACTGTGACGCATAGGCCTCGATTCATCTTTTCTCCTCGAATTGCCATTCCGCCTACCGCGGCAGGGCGACCCCCGCACCGAACTCATAGACCAGGCTACCCCCGTAATAACTGGCAATGAACAGCAACGCGACCGCGCCCAAGCCTAGGACAATCCTCAGAGCAAGTCGTTCGCGAATCCACCCTAGCCATTCGGCAATGCGCAGCCCCAACAAGCCCGCGAAGATCCAGAATGTGGCAAAGCCCAACGTTTCATGAATTTCCAAGACCCGCTTCGGTACGCCGCTGTGCTCGACCCCTTCCTCGGCGATTGACCCGGTGATGACGGCAACGAGTGCTCCCCCCAAACCAAGAACCAACGTGTACCAGCCTGCCGCCCGAAGTCCGTCCAACTGCCACCGACTCCATAAAAGATCGAACAGTACTGTTGTGGATAACAGGGCGATCGGGAAGTGAACGGCCATTGGATGAATCGGGTGCATGGTTCCTCTCCTTGTTCAAAGATCCCAATGGCATGGTTGCAAAGAGGAAACCTCGATGAATAAAGCTCCTTGCACGATATTTCTATAATGAAATTGACTAGTTCGGTATGAGGAGCACAAGGAATCGGACAAACGCAGTGGAAGCACGCTACAGAGAGGAATTTGCCACTGTCGCAGAACGCGACAGAGCCATGAGACCTATGTCCGCGCGAGCATCACCGCGACAACGATCACTGCCATTGCGATGAAGATGGACAGGCGCGGCAACCAGCGGGCTGTTTTTACAAGGGTCTGTTCCCACGCCGTTCTTGTGGATTCCGATATGGCCGCGATCCGGCTGACCCTTGGCCCGAGGAAAAGATCATGCAAAAAGGTGGACAGGAGAAGTCCTGCCACAAGTCCCAGTTTCACAACCAGGACCTCCGGCCAGGCGGCTGGATTGCTGATGGCTATTTGTCGCTGCGACAGCAGAACCGGCCCGGTCGCGAGGAGCACCGCCATCGCACCCCACACAACCAGTCGAAAGCGCAATGCCGCAGACCGAAACAACGCGACGATCTCGGTCGTCGAATTGCGGCTCCTCACAAGAGGCGCCAGGACCAAAGAGAGGAAGACCATGCCTCCAATCCAGGCGACAGCGGCAAGAATATGGAGAGAGATGGCCAGGATCCAAAGAGGAGACATGACGATTAGAGAGAGGGCTCAACAGGGGGCTTCAATGAACTTGGATCGATAAGAGTGGAGTGCTCCTCGTATGGGATTCGCAATCGGGGGCACCAGTCAATTTCAGCCAGCTCCGCAGCTACCTTGTATTGATCACCAGACCTCACGGCCGTCTCCTCCTGCTCCATCCTCATGCAGGGTGTACAGATAAACTGGCAAGGTACCGGACACCGCTGTCCCTCGCATCCGACGAGGACGTTGAACAGCACCGATCTTTCCTTGCAGTACTGCAACGGATCCTCGACGTCCAAACTTCCCTGATAACAGGCGAGGCGCTGCCAGAGCTTGGTCAAGCTCGAGACCCGTCTGGAATCCATGCTCGCCCAGGCTCCGGAGAGCCGCACGGCCTCGCCGACGAGTTGAACCGCCTCTTCGATTCCCTTCGGCAGCGAGGAGTAGATCGCGATCGCGACTTTATGGTCATCGTCCCACTCCATGGTGAAGCTCGGCGCCTGTCGAGCGAGGCTCAACGCCCGCGTACTTTCTTCGTCAGCCTGGTAGGGAATGTGTACGACGAGATGCATCGACTCTCACAAGCAACAGATTGGAGCAGGCTACTACCTAAACGTTCTCGTCACATTCCGAGAATGAAACCACTTGAGGCAATCAGGTGAAGTCTCGGACTCCTGGGCTTGCGCCCTGTTCCTAGACCTCACCTTCGACGTGTCATGTCTCACAGGAAGAACCGGTCGCCGGCCTGTCAGCGCTTAGAAACTGATTCCCACGTAGGGACCAACCTGAAAGTAACTGTTGCTGGTATTCGTCATGTTCGCCATCAGGTGATAGCGTGTGTCCAGCCCAAGCTTGAACGCCTTCCAGATTTCATACTCCACACCGGCTCCGAACTGGACACCCACATCCAAGTACTGCGTCTGATTGGATGGCGGGCTGACCACCATGATGTCCAGGCCAGCAGGGATGACCCATGGACGCAAGGCACTTCCTTCCATGAACTTAATTTTCGGGGCCACATCAATGGTCACCGAGGTGAGTTGCGTTTTTGCAGGCGCCGCCGAAAGAGCCGAGACACCTCCTGTCACGGTCGACGAACTGAACCGATTGAACTGCATCCCGATCTCCCCCATTACCCAAGTCTTGTCCATCCCTCCCCAGACATTCTTCGAAAGGACAAGATCGAGCCCTGCACCGACATACCAGCCGTCATGGCTGTTGTTTTGGCCGCAGGTCGTGGAAGTCAATCCGCAATCAGAGAACGTTTCCCCTGCGCGGTTGCTGTCCATCCTCGCGTACCCACCTTTGAAGAACACCATGTTCCCGGTGCCTTCTTCAGCCGAAGCCGGCCACGCACCACAGACAGCGAGCGCCACGGCGATCGCAGCTGCGACAGACTTCACTCCAATGCTCCACCCTGTTCTCGGTCCCTGCATGATGTCCCCCCTCCTGGGCGATCATCGGAAGAGTGTTCAGATCTTCCGATAGTTGAGCTGACTTGCGCTCGCCGGCCCGAGACATCAGCTTGGTGAACAATCGAATCACACAACACCTCCCTGCTACGGCACCACCTGGGACACTTGGGTCCCCGTACTGGGTTGTACGTCCCGCGCACAACGGAAGCCCAACCAGTTCATCTTCGTGTTGGGGTCCGCCCCGTTGCGTTGGGCGGCGCGCGCCGTAGTACTGCTGTCGATCCAGCTGGCTCCGCGGAACGCACGATGCTTGCCCGTTTCGGGACCTTTGGGATTCCGGTCCGGCGCCACCTTGTAATAATCCTGGTCGTACCAATCAGCCACCCACTCGGCAACGTTGCCGATCTGCTGATGGAGACCGTAGGGACTCACCGCGTTTTCGTACTTGTCGACTGAAATCAGCGGCGGGTAGAGCAGCAACCGTTCTGGGCGATCGCGCACCGGACCAGACAGCCCCGAGCGGCCGAAATTTGCCCGGCTGAGTCCGGCAATTTGATTGCCCCAGGGATTGATCCGTCCATCTTCGCCACGCGCGGCTTTTTCCCACTCGGCTTCTGTCGGCAAGCGCTTGCCGGCCCAGCGGCAATAGGCATCGGCGTCATACCACGTCACATGCATGATCGGATGGTGCGCCATCGTGTCTTGGAAATTCCCGCCATCGTAGCGCCAGTCGAGCTGCGGCAACCGGTCTGTGGCCAAGACGAACTTGAGGTATTCCAACGCGGTGACTTCGTACTTGCCGATTTCGAACGCGTCGAGGTAAACGCGTCGCTGCGGCATCTCGGCCTTGTAGGCATTCCGATCCAGTTTCTTGTCGCTGCCCATCAGGAACTCGCCCGCCGGCACCAGCACCATGTCATCCTTGGCCTTCCAGTTGGCCACGCGCTCAGCGGCGATCTTCTTGCCCGCTTCCGTCCATTCGACGACGATGTCTTGCGTATCAAGTCCCCATGCCACCTTGGCGAGCGTCAGCAACGCAACGACGATCAAGAGGACGTTGACGGTCCAATCGAGCTTTCGCAATCCCTGCATCTCTTTGCCTTTCACGATTCGGCCTCCGTTCTTGGGAAGTCTCAGCATTGAGCCTTCAGCTGTCAGCCACGAATAGACCTTTACAAGCTGAGGGCTGATCGATGAGAGCTTCAATACGTCTGTTTCTCCAATGTCGGCACGATCTGGATTTGCGCATCATCGGTGATCGTGTACCGCACATACGGGTTTTCGACCATCTGGTTGGCGTAGAGCCGCCCCACCGGTGCGTCGATCTTGACATCGAGCTTGGCCTGCGCCTTCGGCTCGATCGTCACGCTGTACTCCTTCGCGCCGCCGATGAAGGGATGCCACACCGTGACCTTGTACGTCCCAGGCGGAATCCCGTCGATCGTAAACGACCCCTGCGCATCGCTGACGGCATAGTACGGATTCTCGACGGCAAGCCCCCAACTTTCCATGTAGGCATGAAACCCGCACTGCATGACGAAAACACGACGGCCTTTGGTCATGTGCACGTCCTGCTTCATCGGCGTTCCAGCCAGATGTTTGTGGTAGCGGGCCGCCTCGCTGGTATCCTTGATGTCGCGAGGATGCCGCGGATTCATCGGCAAGGGAACGTTGAAAAGCACGCGCGGTCCCAACTGCGACGTTTCGTACGCCTGGATGTCGTGCATGGCAGGATCCATGTTGACGACTTCGACCTGATGCTTGTCCCACACGACATTCATGAAGGGGTTGAACGCACAGTCGATCGCCTCGATTTTGGGGATCTTGAAATGGAACGGCTTCCCCTTCTCGATTTCGTCGATATAGATCACGACGTCTCGAAATCCGCCCTTGGCATCGACCTTGAACGGCTGCAACAGCCGCCAGCCGTGCCCATCGGAGATGCGCCCACAGTACACTTGATCCGGCAGGGTCGTGAGATTGTATCCCTTGGGCTTGGGAACGTCCCCGACCAGCGACACGGTGCCGGAGAGCGTCCCTCCATTCGTCACGGCCATTTCTTCATAGGCATTGGCTGGACTGGTCAAGCAGGCTGCCATGACACCTGCAGCCATCGTGTTTCTGATGCTCATTCCGGCCTCTCCTCTTTCAGTAGCTATCAGCACTTAGCCTTCAGCAGTCAGCCTGACAACCCAACATGCTGATAGCTGACGGCTGAGAGCTTCTTCCTAAGCAACGGGGGAGCTACACCATCGGCGCAGCTCCCCCGTCTTGGACCTACGCTATTCTGCGATCGGCTACTTCATCGCCGTCGGAATAGCCTGGGGCTGCAGTTCCAACTCCGCCCGTTTGGTGCCCATACCGGCAGCGCCCAACGGTTGGATCCGTGAATCGCCGGCCGGCAATACACGGAGGTAGCCCCATTGCCCTGATTGCGAGTAGGGCAGCCGGGCATTCGCCCACACGAAATCTCCCACCTGGCGGTAGGGTCCACCTGCCCCGCCACGGATGAAGACGTCGAGCGTCTCGGATCCGGCATACTCCACCACGCTGATCATATCGGCACCCGGCATGTAGGGCTCGATCGGCCACTCATGGCCTTCGAGGCCGAACATTCCGTTTTGCTCGCTGTTGGCCCCGATCACGTGGATGCGGATCGCGTCACCGGCGTGGGCCTCGATGAGAGGCGTGGCCGGATCTTCGGGCTTGTCCACAACGCAAGGCTGGAAGATCTTCCCGAGCGAGCAGCCTTGCTCTTCACGGAACTTGTACGGTTCGGCGCGGTAGTTCACCGACGTCAAACCGGCCACGTTCTGCACGTAGGGCATGAACGAGGTTCCGATGATGTTGTCTTCATCCTGGAAGAAGAGGGCCACATCGCGGTAGTTCCGCTTTCCGACATTTTCCGGCAAGCTGGCATCCACGATAACGTCCGCTCTCCACGCGTTCTTCTGCGAGAGATCGGCGCCGGTCACGGGATCACGATACTGCGATCCCCTCGGGCCGACAATGATGGCACCGTACAATCCGTTGCGCGGATTCTCGATGATGTTCCCACCGTCCCACACCAGCGACGTCGTTTCCTTGTTCGCCGGATGGGCATAGTAGGTATAGGCACGGCTTTCACCAGCACCAACGGTCTGCTCGCCGCCGTTGTTGCCGACGTTCAAACCTTGGCTGTCCTTCGGATCGAACGCCAAGCCCGGCGCAAAGAAGGACGCCCGGCTGGCCTTCATCTTGTTCTTGAGATTCACCTTGATGCAGTCACCAAGGTTGACGCGCAGCGTCAGCGGGTGCGGCGTCCCACCACTGGCCACCGTCGTCGCTTCCTCTTCGAGCGCGAAGATCTTGCCGTCCGGTACGGTCAGCTCGATCTTTCGTTCGAAGTCCACTTCGATCGTCTCCGGCGCCTTCGGATGGAGCTTCAGCGGGCGATCCAACGCCACCACGTTGAAACTCTTCACCGGGGCATCAGCCGGACACACCGAACTCGGCGTGGCAGCGATTCCAAGAGGATTGGTTCCCCTCGGAAGCGGCTTGAGGTCCGCTGTTTCCTTGTCGAGCACGCGCACGATACCCCATCCCCCTTCGGCGAAGTGCGAGCTTCGGCCGTTGAAGTGGATGTAGTCGCCCGGCATGCCCTGGAATCCGCCTGCTTTGGTCACGAGGTCGTACCGCTCGGCGATCCCGACGTGAATCGAGTTCTTCCGATTGGCATCCGCCGCATACCGTTCCGTCAGGAAGGTATGGCCGGCGATCGTCCAGACGTGCGATTCATTCATCAGCTGGTGCAACAGACGGAACACCATCGTGTCACCGGTGTACGCCCGCAAGAGTGGCGTGTCGGGATCACCATGGGTCGCGCTGTTGAACAGCTTGGACGTATCCGGATTGTTCGATAGGCGTTGCGCAAACGGTTCCGCGCGGAAGTTAAATCCGCTGCCGGTCGTATGCGTCCCGCCGTTGATGTAATGATTCGGTGCATTCATGATCTTGTCCGGCATCTGGAACGACACGGTCTTGCCTGCTTCCAGCGCCACTTCAACCGGCTGTCCGGGAGGATTGCCGGCCTGGATCACGTTCACGGTATGCGGAACCGTGTCGTGGATGGAAACCATCAACTCACGGAAGCTGCCGCTGACACCGGCGCCGATCGGCTCATTCGTATGAATGTCCGCAATCGGACCGCTGTACACGAGCTTGCCGTTCTTCGGATCGTGGTAGGTGGACCCGAACGGCTCGACCAGCGTCACGCCGAACCCGCCATGCGGCCAGGTCGTCGCGCCGAATGCATGGTCGTGCCAGAACACGGTCCCCATATCCACGTCGACCCACCACCGATAGCGGACAAATTCCGGCGAGGCGAGATCGTTGGCTGGATGGTTGTGCTTCAGCGGCTTGAAGAACGTGACCTGATCGCCCTTGATATCCTTGATGCGGGCGACTTCGGCGCAGCTCTTATCCCGCGGCAGTGACGCCGCGGCATCGTTGCCCTTCTCCAAACAATCCATACCGATCATCAACTCGGTGTTGACGTGGAATGCTGTGGCGCCCGGAGCCATCTGAATCTTGATCGACGTGGCCCCTGCCTTTGCACCACCGACGATCTTGGCGACCATCGGCGCAGGCAGCCCGTGCTTCTTGGGCTTGCCCCACATGGTGAACGGCCGGACCGACATTTCATATTCGAACCCGGAGATCACACCATCCGAGTTCCCTGTATCGAACTGGAAGAAGTGGGGATGGATATTGATTTTGGACGACTGGAAGTTCGTGTAGTCGTCGTCGTCCCACTCACTGGTGAGCACCAAGTCCACGCAGTCATACACGTTGGCGCGGATGACCGCCGGGAACTTGAGATCATCGTTCGCTCTGGTCAGGCGCTCCTCTTCATGGAGCACATAGATCAGACCGTCTTTATCCACGATGGCCGGTTCTTTCCCTTGCTTCTTCGCCAGGGTGATTGGCATGCGGACAAAGTGGATGTTGTAAAACTTCTGATTGGCGTTATCCGGACAGAGGCTCCAACGGCCATTCTCACCCGGCTTTGCCGGTTCAGAGGTCCGTTCACCGTTCGCATCCTGGTGGATCGGGTCCAACCAGGGTGCACCATTGTGATTCGCAGAGAACGGCACACGTTTGCCGTAGTGGGGCTTGAACAACGGCCAGGACATTCTCCCTGTCGTTGGATCAAACAGAATCGCCGGTCTGGTGCTGTCGTCCCACTTGGCGGCCCACTGATACTTGGGATTCTGCGCCGTGCTTTCCCGTTCGCCGACCGCCACGTTCCCGTTCCACTTCCAGTCCCATACGGTCGCATCATAGGCCATGATCTGGCCCTTTTCATCTTCCGTATGGCCCGGCTTCCCGGCCGCCGGCACCCACATCTCTACCCAATCCTTGATGTTCACGACCGCAGGATCGGATTTCCAGTTGGTCTTTTGGCTCTTGTCGACAATCTTGAACGTCTTGCCGAACCAATCGAGGGTGGTTCCGATCAGCTTGTCTGACGAGACACCGAGCTTCATCCGGCCCTGACGATCCGGCAATTCGCGTAAATCCGGCATCGTGTCTGTATGAGCCGCGCCAACTTGCAGCGTATTGTAGAAGCGGGCATAACCCCACATCCCCGCCACATAGTGGTGCGCGACGTGGCAGTGAAAGAGGAATTCGCCGGCCAGGTGCTGACAGCCGCCGCCGCCACATTCCGGCTCGAGGTCCAACGCTTCGGACGGGCCGATGACTTCCACATCCACGCGATCGGACTTGGTTCGGACGATCGGATACTTCACTGGTCCATCCTTACCCATTGCCCAGAGATTATTCGGCTCAGTGCCGGGGCTGCGTTGCCAGCGGATCGACCCGCTGTGCGGGTGGTGGGAGTGGAACACTTCCGATCCACCATGGACCAGACGCCACTTAACGGGATCACCGAGATACCCGCGAGGAATCGTCGTCGGCACATCGCCGAATGTATAGGCGCTATAGGCCAACGACTCGTCCTCGAAACCGAAATATTCGTGCTGCAAGTGCATCTGATCGATACCGAACGGCTCGCTCCGATAGTTCAAGGCGCGGCCCCCCGGACGATAGGCGTCCGTCAACGGATCACGCTGCGGCAAGAAGTCGCCCTTCTTATTCAACGGACGGAACGCTTCATCGCCGATCTCGTGATAGAACAGGACGAACTCGCGGAAATCCGGGCCAGTCCCGTTATCGATATTGACCTGCCAGCCGCTCTTGACCTCTTTATCGGGACCGGTCCCCAACGCATCGACGTACTTGGAACCCTTTGGTTCGACGACGAACGCGCCGAAGAGACCGAGCACGGTCAATTCGCGGTCATGGCTGTAGGAGTGGAACTGTCGCACACCTTCCTGCATGTGCGGATGGATGTACCATTCAAATTCTTGCGACTTGCCCGGCGCCACAATCGACTCGGGATTCGTCGTCGTCGCCGGCTTGCCCGTGGCGCTCACGATCATGCTGGAGGCCTGGATGAACAAACTGCCATCTTCACCCTCCATCTGATTGCGCAAGGTCATCTTGACGCAATCGCCCTGGTTAGCGCGGAGCACCAACGGCTGAATCGCATCGCCCTGGAGGCCGGTGCTGACGGCACCTGGATCCCACCCCTCTTTGTCGCGCGCCGCCTTGTTCTTCTCTTCTTCTGCTCGCACCTTCTTGACATCATCCGTCAGCACGTACATGTAGCCGGGATAGAAATCGAGCCAGCGGTTCAACGTGATTTCGATGTTGATCATCGACACGTCAAACTGTTTCGTCGGGGCCTCGGCCGGGCATTTCCCGCCCGAGGTCATCACCGGCTCGCCTTTGCCCGCATCCGTCATGAGCAGGAAGCTGCTGCCGTCCTGCCCCATGTACTGGTGCATCATGGACATCTGGTTGAATCCGCCGGACGTCTGCTGGGCCTTGGCGTCTTTCTGCGCCTGCTCTTCAAGCTTCTGCATCAGACGATGGTGTTGCATCTCCATCTTCTCTGCATTGCCCGCACGCCCTTCAATGGCGTTCTCCACGACGGTCTGCCCCTTCAATTGCTGGGTCCAGCCCGGCATAGAGACCGGCGTCGCATGCCCTTCGTGCGACTGATCACCCGGCCCTGCGGCATATAACCATGGTGTCGCCACCAGGCTACTTGCCAACAGCACGCTTTGAAGCATCAGCGCCGCACGAGTGCGCCTCCGCTTGCGTGTTGGTTGAAATAGAAAAGCCCTCATAAACGGCCTCCCCCTGTTATGCCCGCCTCATTTGGCGGATGGTTGAAACACACTGCCTCTTGATCCTCACTCTGTCTCCTGGTTCCTCGTTCAGAAGAGAACCGGCCTCCGACTGACCCCCGGCCCTGATTCTGGAGGGATTAGAGCTGGTGAAGGGTTCCTTCTTGCGAAGGAGTGGGTCATTCGGAGGCCGGTCCTAATCACCCAGACCTTCACCAGCGCTGCTTCACAAGCGCAACAGCTGTGCCGAGATTGGGATCGATCCACGAAATGTCAAATTGATTCGCTGGGGACATGAGTTACGCAAGAAAAGAGGCTCGGGATGTTAGAATCGAACATGACGCTAATTTCTACCGAGTTAGACAGCTGGAAGTACGACAAAAACTGACGTGCGATCTTTCAATGACTTGTACTGTCTAACAGTTTGGACAGTTTGCAGGGCGGAATTGAGGCGGAGAGGGGCAAACAGGAGCGAGAGATGGGTTATTCGAGTCGGTAGTCGCGGAGTTTGTTGTAGAGACTGGCGCGGCTGATCTTGAGCAATTTGGCCGCACTCACGCGGTTTCCGCCGGTCTTTTTCAATGCTTCAAGAATGCGCACGCGTTCAGCCTGAGTGACGGC
>DATIFR010000117.1:0-8428 GCA_035455145.1 Nitrospira sp. | reverse complement strand
TCGCCAACCCAACGAAAGCAAGCTGTGACGACTCGCTGGGCGCTTCCACAACACGACTATTGGTCCACTCCCTTTGCCGAAGCATTGCTTCAACGACTTGAGCTATTTCCCGGGGCGACAATCCTCGACGTCGCCTCTGGTCACGGGATTCCGGCCTTTCATGTAGCAGAGCGCGTGGGTGCTGCTGGACAGGTTCTCGGCATTGATCTCAGCGAAGGACAGGTGGCCAGCGCGCGAGCCGTTCAAGGGGCACAACTCCCGTGGCTGCGGTTCGAGTGTCTGGACATGCGTGCGTTGCCGCCTGAGCTTCCGCTGTTCGACCGCATCACAGGTAATCTGTCTGTCATGTTCATGCGGCCGGACCGGCTCGATTCCATTCGGGGATTGATTCAGCATCTTCAACCGGGAGGTCAAATCGTTCTGACGTTTCCCTCACTGGGCACATTTGATTCACTCTGGCGGAGGATCGACCAGGAAATGGCGGTTCGTGGCCTGCTGACAGAGCGCCGCCGTCTGGAAGCCTATATTGCAGAGCGTCCGTCTGCGGAAGAAGGCAGGAGATGGCTGTACGACACGGGGCTCGAGCGGGTGGTTGTGGCCGAATATCCACTCGAAGTCGCAACCGGATCAGGGGCAGCATTTCTCTACCATCCGTTGCTGCGAGGGGGCTTTCTCGATGACGTGTTTGATTGTTTCGATGATCAACGTCTTGCAAACGAGGTGATGACACGAGTGTCGGAAGATATCGACAGCTTCGTGCCGCTCATTGCGCAACGGTGTGTATTGTCGGGGTGGAGAAAGAAGATGGGGGAGACAGTCTAGGATAGCCTGTACTCGCGCAAGACACTTACGGCTTCAATTAGTTGATGATCGAAGCGGCTGGTCAAGATGAACCCGGCCTCAAAATCTGTAGCCGAGCTCCACGATGTACATGTCCACGCCGAGACTGGACGGGCCGTACACGCCGGCGTCGGAGAAGTGCTGGGCGCGAAAGCCGGCATAGGCGTGAGAAAATGGATTGACGGTGACGCCTAAGGTCGCGACAATTTGAACCGGACCTCCGAAGTCTTGCTCGCCGAATTTGTAGTTGCTGAAGAAACCTGCCCCTGCTCCGGCGTCGAAGGTGATAAGCCCCTCCCAGGCGCTCAGCGCAAGATCCGGCACAATCGTTACCATCAAAGCGCTGTCACCTGTCGCTTGCAAAAGCCCCGCACTTGTGATCAGTCTTGTCTCCAGATTCCATGAGGTCTCACCGAGTGGCCATGACCAGGGGAGCCTGAAGACGGCCGCGACGTCAGTCATGTGGAAGTAGTATTTTTGCTGTTGTCCCAATAGGGGAGCTTTTTGACTGAAACCAACGCGGGGACCGATGCTGATGAGCGTCGGGTATTCTGCAGAACTTGGGGTGCAAACCAGGGTGGCGAGTGCCAGGCTTGCGAGTAGACTGAACAGGAAGAAGCGTTGGGTGCGACTCATGTGCGGCTGCCGTTCCATGACCCACATCCTGCCATGATTAGGCAATCTCTCCAATCGTTTCGTGTTCTTTTGAACTGCATTCTGGGTAGCGAAGAAGAAGGAATAAGCGGAATCGTTCGGGTCGGAGGCTTGGTCCGGGCTGCGCAAATTCGCTGCGTACATACGCGCTCGCAGTCGTCGCTGATCAAGCGTCTGCGGGAACGTCAATTCCTTATATATTTCTTCGGAAACTGCGAGCCACCCGCTTCTAGGCGTGGGTGGAAGAGGCGATGCGGAGTGAGGAGGCCATCTTCAGCTTCGAGAGCGCAAAGATGAGCCACTTCGACGGATCGAAGTTATACCAACGGGGGCCGTTGCGGTAGTCGCATTGAAAGGTGTGGTGATAGTTGTGGTAGCCTTCGCCAAACGTCACGAGCGAGACCAGCCAGCTGTCCCGGCTGGAATCGGCCTGGCCGTGAGGCTGACGTCCCCAGATATGGCAAATAGAATTGATGCAAAATGTCGAGTTCAGCACGGCAAACGTGCGGCCGACACCGGCAAGCAGGAAACATCCGAGTCCGCCGATCCAGCCGTTATGCAGAAAGCCGACGACAAATGTCAGCCCCAGACCCGAGAGCACAATGGGCAAATAGTACCGGTGTTGCCACATCACGATGGGGTCCTGTCTTAGTCGCGACGCATATTTCTCATTGGCATGGACATCGTGAAAAAACAGCCACCCGCAGTGGCTATACCAAAATCCACGCTTCGCGTTATAAGGATCGGCCTCCTGGTCGCAGCTGGCATGATGGCGGATATGGTCGGCGGCCCACTTGAGGGCAGAATTTTCGAGCGCCCATCCTCCTGCGACTAAGAATCCTGCTTTCACCCAGCCCGGGCAGTCAAAGCTGCGGTGTGCCATCAGGCGATGGTATCCCACCGTGATGCCCAAACCGGTCATCACGTATAGGACTCCAAACATCGTCCAATCCAGCCAGGTATATCCATACGCCAATCCGAAGACAGGGACTCCGATGAGCGCTCCTCCGGCGACGAGGCTGAAGAGGATCGTGGTCATATAATTCGGGTGCGCCCGCCTAATGTCTTGGGAGGAAATCGTTTTGTCGCGCATGGTGTGTGGTCTCTGGGTTGGAGGAAGGGAGGGGCGCCTCAATGAGGCGCCCCTGCTGTCGAATCTGAAACTAGAAGCGGCTGCGGCTGCCGAAATCGTTACCGCCGCGTCCGCCGCTGAAACGACCGCCGCCTCCACCGGAACGAGGTTCCTGTGGCTTGGCTTCGTTCACGGTCAGGGACCGGCCGTCCATTTGCGATCCGTTCAAGGCTGTAATGGCTGCCTTGGCTTCTTCCGGGGTTGACATTTCGACGAAGCCGAAGCCCCGCGATTGTCCCGTAAACTTGTCCGCAATCACGCGCGCGGATTCAACCGTGCCGTGTGCCGCAAACAAAGTGGTGAGCTGCGCTTCGGTTGCCGCAAACGGCAACCCGCCGACATAAAGTTTTGAACCCATGGGGGTTCCTCCTTCTGAAAATGACATTGTCTGAGACGCGAGAACAACTTCACGAGGGGAAGGAGAGGGCCAAAGACGCGATCAGGTAGGCGACTTAGGTCAGGCTTCCAATCAGATTCTCGGTGACAACAACATCGGTGATGGGCCGTTCGATCTCCCGTTTCACGCGAGGCCCGCCGCCGTGAAACATAAACATACTAGCACGTCAGCATAGAATAAGCTACTCGCGAGGAACGCATTGATTACAGGGACTTGGAGCCTTCATAGGACGCACTCAGTCGCGAAGACGCTGGGGACCCGCGACCATGCCGTTCAAATCCGGGTCTTCTTGGCCGGCGGATCGAAGTAGAACGGATTTCTCCAGGTTGCGCTGTTCCCGGCGAACCGCCTTCTCTTGCTGTCTCTCCTGCTGCGTCTGCTGTCGTTGGCGCTTTCGTAACGTCGTTTTGCTCATAAAGGCCTCTCTGGAGTGGGACTGGCTATTCGTGACGCCTGTGCATCCAGCAGGTGTTTAGCGGATGCAAATGCAGCCGTCTTTGCTTCCCACTCGGATTTGTACGTCGCAAGGGCTGTGTCGGGCGCTCTGTGCAGGATGGAATCCGTCAGCCCTGGAATCATAAAGCGGCAGGTCCAGGTTCCGTTCCGCTTCTGTTCCGGGAGCAGGATGATCTTCTTGCCTTTTGAGTAACAGGTTTCAGCCATAGTGTCCTCTATCTGTGCGGCTTGCCGACGTTCATGGGCCTAGTGGGACTTGGCGGATTTCTTGAACCGATCCGCGGCGAATTTTCCACGGAGTTGTTCCGTGACAGAACGACGATAGGGTTCCTTTTGTCGCACCATGATGACCAGATCATCCCCACCGAGCAGAATGGAGAGGTTGTCTTCGGCGACCAGTTGTCTGGTCGGGATTCCAATATTCATCCGGTATTGTGTTTTTCCGTCCGGATTCCGATCCGGGCCGGAGACGAACTCGGTCAGACCGTCGATCACGCCTTCCAGCGTTTCGTTCCGGAGTTTGACCCTGGTGCCATCGGGGATCGGCACCCACATGCTCGCGGTCTTCATATGGTTTGGTATTGGGTTGCTCATGGTACTGGGGCTTCCTTCCTGTGTCGGACAGCTGTTCTGCAATGTTCGGTCACGGAGGTGCGAATGCCGACCCTCTGCGAATGACACATCGATCAATGAGACGGACGGAGGAACTCGGAGGAAGTAACGGCGGAAGCTACGAGATCAATCATTTGAGTTCACGCCGGACAGAGATGCGAGGGATTGACCCATATCTGCTCGACATCTCGATATCACTCTACTACCCAATTGTTCAGATAGCGAGCTATATCTACGTGTCCCGGAGGCGCTTGGACGGCCGTACACTTGATGGGACAAGAGATGAATTCTACTCCAGGAGTTTCCGTGTGGCGCATTGAGCGAACAGGGCGCTTGTGAGGAGAATGCCTCCGACAACGTAGCCGGCCATGGCCTGAATCAGCGTGGTGTGCTCTTGGGAGCTGAAACCGATGAACGCGAGGGCGAGGAGAGTCCGGACAAGTTGCTCGCTTCCTGTCATGTTCCCGGTCCACATACGTCGTCCTTAATTACATGGTGATCACGCCTCTTGAGAGCCAGCTTTCGATGAAAAGGATTCATTGCTGTCCGGAGGCCAGCGGTCCGGCCGCACTGAAATAAATATAACTGTATTGTTTCATCTTCTTAGCAGGTATTCACCTCCTCCCTACATTGACTCTCCCATACGGGCACTGTAGGGTGAAGGCATCGTGTATTGAGCTACGCCGACTGTCCTATCCCTCGCGCATCGCTCTCTTGCCTGCGCGTCTGATTTCCCGGTCTCCGCCGCTCCGTCAACCACTCTCTTTGAGGCAATTCAATCGGGCTCATGTGAGAACGGCCGGTTTCGTGGCACGGGTGTCTCTTCTGTCTTTGTACAAGAGCAGAGAAAACGTTCCAACGCTCTATTCTGGCATACGGTGATTCGACATGATCCTTCGCAGCACTTCATGGAATGGGCCCGCCATGAAGCGCCAACCAAGGGCCTTACGCAATTCGAGGAGGGATACGCTATGAGAATCCATTTGACGATGCAACGACTTGTGCTGCTCTCGTGTGTACTGGCGATCTCGGCCTGGGCGACGCCGCCAACGTATGCAGCGGATCCGCTCGTAGAAGGCACCATGGTGGTTGCTCCGATCGGAGCGATGGATGTGGTGGCATCTGGTTCAGTGGAGGATACGCTGAAGGCCTGTCTGGCGAGAATTCCTGAGATCGCCAGTGTCGGGCAGCGCATGTTGGCCGAACAAAATTGTGCAGGCGAAGAGGGGACCAGACAACTGACCCCCGTCGCTCCTAAATTTTGAACGGTCCTCACGATACGCCCGATCGGAATCGGCATCCCTACAGGGTCGCCGATTCCGAGACGCGATCGTCATCGATGAGGGAAGCGAACTGAATGATTCATAGAAAGCGAGGTGAGCGCCATGTATCAGATTTACAGTATGCTTGGATTGTTGGTGATCATGTGGAGCATCGCGATTTGGGCGTCGTTTCCGGATGAGCAGGAAGATATTCGGCATTGACCGGTGCGCACATCTTCTTCTAGAAGAGCTTGAGAAGTCTTTTGTAGATCCGGACTTGTGGAGGACTCGATGCATTGTCTGCGCTGCCAAGGTCTTATGATCGTCGTTCAAATGCAAGACATCACGAGCCAGAACAGAGTGTCTGGCTGGCGATGTCTTCTGTGCGGGGAGGCGACAGATCCCGGCATCGCAGCCAATCGAGTGAGTCACTCTCAGCCGGTTCGGAGCCGC
Source organism: Nitrospira sp. (assembly GCA_035455145.1). Classification (GTDB taxonomy): domain Bacteria; phylum Nitrospirota; class Nitrospiria; order Nitrospirales; family Nitrospiraceae; genus Nitrospira_C. The sequence goes on along the minus strand of DATIFR010000117.1, from coordinate 2,622 downwards.
GCGCGCGTTCCTGGGTCCCCTGCCGCCGGTCTCGGTAGAGGGAAATTCTAAGTCGAAGTCAGGTCCATCGGAAGAACAGGCGGGCGATGGCGGTGGTGTGATGCGGAAGGGGGTAGGCAGAATGCGAAACTGGGACACGGTTTGGCCTGCGGGCCTCCTGTTGGGGTTTGTCATACTAGCGATTCTCGATGCCATAACACGGGCGGCCTCGTTGAGACGATAGCCACGGCGGAGGAGACAGATGGAATTCGTTCCCTGGTATGAGAAGCCGAAGAGAGGGAGACGACCGTGGCATGTCTGTGGAGCGGACCTGTGCCTGCCGATCACGCTCGCCGGTGTCTTGCTCTCAGCGTCAGAGGCCCTATCGGGGGCCATCACCATTGCCGGAAACGGTCCTGAGCTTCGCATGGTCGAGCAACTGACTCGAGCATTTGAAAAGAAGTATCCGGGCGCCGTCGCTGAGATTCGATGGGATTCGTCGTTCCACCCGATCAGCATGGTGAAATCGGGTGAGGCGGATTTTGCCGTGGCGGGCGAGAGTGATGCCGAACTGGTGGCCATTCCCATTGCCTGGGACGGTATCGCCGTCGTGGTGGATTTTACCAATCCACTACGGGAGATCACCATGCAGCAACTCGCCGCCATGTTTTCGGGGGTGATCACTCGGTGGTCGGCTTTGGGTGGCGCCGATAACCGAATCGAGCTCATCGACCGTCCCCCCAACCAACATATTCGTGGCACGTTTGAAGCGATCTTGGGGATTGCCGGGAAGATTCCTGCCACCGCCGTCGTGAAGCGGTCGGATCAGCGAGCCATCAGCAGCGTGGCAGGCAATGGGTCGGCAGTGACCTATGCGTCGATGGGTGTCGCGCTGGATGCCGTGACATATGGTGTCGGCGTGGCGCTCTTGAACATTGAGGGAGTCGAGCCGGCCAAGGAGACCGTCAAAGATGGGCGGTATCGGTTGCGCCGGCCCGTGCTGCTGCTTCGAAAACACGAAACCAATCCGACAGCGGAGGCTTTCTCAGAATTTGCTCGTTCGAAGGAGGGGCAAGACATCGTCGAAGAGATGTTCGCCCCCTATACCAATCCTCAGGCTACGCCTCACGCGGTGCGCCGAGAAAAATTGGAGAGACCGTGATCGCAGTTCCGAGAGAAATGGACTGAAATCCCCGTGCGAACGCGGTCGTTCTTTCAAGTTCTAACGGTGTAAACATTCAGGGCAGGAGGCACCTATGCGTTTCTTGCGCGATATGTGGCCGGAGCTCACAGTACTGCTTGCCCTGATTGCCATGGTCGGAGCGCTGATCCTGACGTTCTATCTGACTCGATAAGAGAAGTGGTTGGAGAAAAGATCGTCGAGGCCGATCTCATGGGCCCTTGGCCAGGCCACAAGAGGGAGGAGTGTTAGAGTGATTCAGGAGAAGAAGCTATCGCCGTCAAGGTCTGTGTGCCTCCAGGCGAGTCTTGATCACCTCGGGATCATGTACTCCTTGCAGCAAGAGAGGACGGCTCTCACTCTTCGGGTGGATCATAAGCGTGCCGATGTTGAGGAATTGTGCAACGGGGCCTTGTGAGAGCGTGATCTCGCGGATGTCATCCAGCGCGATCGTCTGAATGTCTGTACCCGTGTAGCCGTTTCTTATGACCACGCGAGTGGACGTCAGAAGGTACAGGGCCCATCGGCGTAGAGCGGCCGCGCATACCAGCAGGGCCGCGGCACCGCTCAGCCATATTCCCCATCCGTCTAAGCCAAGTCGAAATAATTGTAGACCGCGAGAGCCGGCGGCTAGACTGACCATGAACAGCCAGGCGAATTGGTTCCAAGAAGGATAGGCCTGCCAGGTTACCTTCTCTGTTCCGCTCACGCCTTGCGCCCTCCGCGTGGGGCCCGAAAGTGGAGGGGGTCTCTGAGGTTTTGCAGTTCGCGATAATAATAGATCGACGTCGGTCGTTTGTCTTCGAATCTGAGTGTGCGCAGAAATTCGAGTTCCGTCTCTGTCGCATCCCCGCTGAGTGATGAATCTTGAAGAAATTCCGTGAGCCCGGGCTCTTCCTCCGAGGGCAGCTCCGGTCCTCTTTCGATAAACTCGAATGTTTTATGATGCCCTGGCGATACCCGGCGGTTGAGGACAATCTCAATGCAAAAGGTGGCGAGGTCAATGTCCCAGGATTCAATCAAAGGGTCCAGGAACGCAATGCAGTACTCGTCCGACAGATCAAAGACCGTCGCATCCAAAAACTTCAGCACGGTGACCCGCATCTCCGGATAGCTCTTCTTGCTGAGTCGGGCGACCCGTCGCAGCCACGCAGGATTCTCGAGTTCCTGCCGGGCGACGCCCTTCGCGACGCCGAGCAGTTTCTGCGTCACGAACCGTTCGAGCTCCCCGAACGGCTGTTTCTCGAAGATGGTGCGGATTTGCCGGTTTTTCCCGGGATGGCATTTTCGAAGAATCAACTCCCGCACGTCGTGCAGCAACGGATTCGGCTGATCTCCTAGCCGCTTCTTCAGCTGCTCGCGGCGCTGCAGATCGGCGAGCTTGGCGAGTTGTCCCGGTGGCAATTTCAGGACCCGTCCGATCTTGTCGTACATATCGGTTCGATTCGACGCCGGAGGAAGTT
>DATIFR010000116.1:0-8544 GCA_035455145.1 Nitrospira sp. | reverse complement strand
AGCGCTTCGCCTTCGACTTCTTCCGCGATGATCACGAGCGGCTTGCCCATCTTGGCCACCTGCTCGAGGATCGGGAGGAGGTCCTTCATGCTGCTGACTTTCTTTTCGTTGATCAGGATGAGCGGCTCTTCAACGGAACATTCCATCCGCTCGGCATTGGTGACGAAGTAGGGGGAGATGTAGCCGCGATCGAACTGCATGCCCTCGACGACGTCCAGCGAGGTGGTCATCGACTTGGCTTCTTCGACCGTGATCACGCCATCCTTGCCGACCTTCTCCATCGCTTCTGCGATGAGGTCGCCGATGGTCTTGTCGTTGTTGGCTGAAATGGTGCCGACCTGGGAGATCTCGGTCTTGTTCTGACAGGGCTTGCTGAGCTTCTTGAGCTCCGCGATGACGACTTCAACGGCCTTGTTGATGCCGCGCTGAATTTCCATCGGGTTCGCGCCGGCGGTGATGTTCTTCACGCCTTCGCGGAAGATGGCCTGGGCCAACACGGTGGCGGTGGTGGTGCCGTCACCCGCCGTGTCGCTGGTCTTGCTGGCGACTTCGCGGACGAGCTGGGCGCCCATGTTCTCATACGGGTTCTTGAGTTCGATTTCCTTGGCTACGGTCACGCCGTCCTTGGTAATGGTCGGAGCACCGAATTTCTTGTCGAGAATCGCATTGCGGCCTTTGGGGCCGAGCGTCGCCTTGACGGCATCCGCCAGCTGGTTCACGCCCTTGAGAATCGAGGCACGTGCCGCCTCGCTGTACAGTAATTGCTTAGCCATATAGTTCCTCCGTTAGTTCAGTCGTCGTCTTGTTGATCAATTAGCTGGTGAAGATGCCGAGGATGTCTTCTTCCTTGAGGATCAAGCACTCTTCATCCTCGATCCGGAGCTTGCTGCCTGAATACTTGTCAAAGAGGACTTGGTCGCCGACCTTCACGTTCTCGACCTTCTTGCCGACGGCCTGCACGATGCCTCGTTGCGGCTTTTCCTTCGCCGAATCCGGCACGTAAATCCCGCCCGCGGTCCGTTCCAATTCCTCGGTGTAGGTGACGAACACCCGATCACCCAGGGGCTGGAAATCCTTGGCGATGTTCTTCTTCTCCTTGGCTGCTGTGCTCATAACAGAACCTCCTCGTGATGAAAGTTAACTCGATAGATCAACGATTTGAAGCTGGTTCGAACTCGAAGGCGTACGTCTGATACCCCGAACGAGCGCAACCGGCAGTCACAAAGTTCGAGTGGGGAGATAGCCTCGGGTTAGTCCGAGTCAAGAGGGGGGAAACAGATTTTTCTCCAGCACCCACCGTCTCCAGACAATCGCTATCATAACCTATTGAGAATTCGATATGCCACACCTAAATTCAGGGGCGGATGAAAAACATAGGTTGCGTGCACTCAGATCCGTAAGCGGTCGAAATCTTTCACGTCTTTCTTAATGTAGTCCCGCAGGCGTTTGATGATTCGGGCCTCGAGTTGGCGGGTGCGTTCCTTTGTAATGCCGTACTTGGCGCCGAGGTCATCCAGCGTCAGTGGTGTTTCTGAGAGAATGCGGTTGCGCAAAATGTCCTCGTCCCGCTCATCCAGGGTCTTGATGAACTCGGCCAGCTTGGTGCGGAACAGTGTCTTGAGCTCGTCCTGCGCCAGTTGCTCGTCCGCCGGGACTTGCTGGGAGGGAAGGACGTCGAGCAGGCTGCCTTGTTGGTCCTCGCCGATCGGCTGATCCAGAGACAGTTCCCAACTGCCGAGCCGCTGGTCCATCTCAACGATATCGCGTTCCCGGACGTTCAAACGATCTGCCAAGAGTTTGGTATCGGGGGCAAATCCTTCACGTTCGAGCTTTGCCTTTTCCTTTTTCAAATTGTAGAAGAGCTTCCGCTGGTCCTGCGTCGTGCCGATCTTGACCAGCCGGTAGGTGTTCAAGAGGTAGCGCAGGATATAGGCGCGCGACCACCAGGCTGCATAGGCATAGAACCGGACATTCTTCGCCGGGTCGAACTTCTTGATCGCCTGCATGAGGCCGACGTTGCCTTCCTGGATCAAGTCCATGTGATCGGCGCCTGTGTGGAGGTACTCGGAGGCAATGGCGACCGACACGCGCAGGTTGGCCATGATCAGCTTGACGGCCGCATCGCGACTGCCGTGCGTCCGGTATTCCTCGAACAGCAGGAGCTCTTCTTCTTTTGTGAGGTACGGATGGCGGCGGATTTCGGCAAGATAGTGCTGGAGGGCCGTAACCGGCACCACCGCGGTGGTATCGGGTGAACTTTGCGAGCCTGGCTCCGAGGAGGAACTCAGTTCCGTGGCCGGTTCCTCCTCCGAAGGACCCAACACTTCAGGTTCGAGGGGGGCTTGGTCGAGATCGTCGTCCTTTTTTCCCATACAAGCCGCTGACTATAACAGAACCACGTTTCGGGACAAACCGTCTCTCGCGCGAGGCGCTCCACGCCGTCTTGCAGGTTCGAAAGGCCGTCCCCTATAGTGGCGTGTTGTCTAGCTGCGGACAGGGGATGGGCTCATTTCCTTCAGAGAGTCGGATGATGCGATGAAAGCGATATTCTCGGCATTGCGGAGCGGCCATTGGCCTTCGCTGATCGGCGCGTGGCTGCACTTCGAAGTCAGTTTCATGGCGTGGCTGTTGATTGGCGCCCTCGGTGTGTCGATTGCGGAAGATTTCGGGTTGAGCTCCACGCAAAAGGGGCTGCTGGTTGCCTGCCCGCTGCTCGGCGGAGCGTTTTTGCGAGTCGGAGTCGGATTGGCGAGCGATCGAATCGGGGCCAAGACGACGGGCCTGTATTTATTGGCTGGCTCAATGGGAGCCATGGTTTGGGGATGGTTGGCCGCGACGAGCTATCTGCAATTGCTTGGAGTGGGGTTACTGCTGGGTATCGCGGGCGCCAGTTTTGCTGTTGCGCTGCCTGTTGCGAGCCGGGCTTATCCGCCGGCCCATCAGGGGCTAGCGTTAGGTGTTGCAGCCTCGGCCAATAGCGGGACCGTGCTCGCAATGTTTTTTGCTCCACGATTGGCTCAGCTCGTCGGGTGGCATGGCGTGTTCGGTCTGATGATGGCGCCGCTGACGCTCACTTTCCTTCTCTTCTGGAGGCTGGTCCAATCGGATGCGGGCCAGTCGAGTACGGAACGGAATCCCGACTGGTGGCGAGACCTCGTCGATTTAATGCGGCTGCCCTCCGTGTATTGGCTGTGTCTTCTTTATGGAGTCACATTCGGGGGTTTTGTCGGATTTTGCAGCGTGATGCCGATTTTTCTGCACGATCAGTATGGACTAAATATCGTTGAGGCAGGCTCTTTGACGGCCTTATGCGGGTTGCTCGGAAGCCTGATCCGTCCGGTTGGCGGGTTCGCCGCCGACCGGCTAGGAGGCATGGTCCTGTTAGGGCCGGTCTTGGCTGCTATCGGAGGGATCATGATGGGCTTGGGACTCTTGCCGGCGATCGGCTGGGCCGTGGTGCTGCTCATTGGCGGGATCAGCACGATGGGGTTTGGAAACGGCGTTGTCTTCCAGGTGGTGTCTGAACGGCTTCCCAAACAGATCGGGATTGCGTCCGGCGTGATCGGCGCCGCCGGTGGATTCGGCGGCTTCCTTCTTCCGCTGTTTCTCGGCCTGCTCAAAGACCTGTCCGGGACGTTCCGCACAGGGCTGTGGTTGTTTGCAGCCGTATCCGGGGCAGCAGCCCTCAGTGTGGCCGTGCTCATTGGACGAGCATACAGAAGAAACCGCGAAGGTTCCGAACCAGACCGTTTTCCCCGGTGACGTCCAGGGGCAAAAAAACAATGTTACATGTTCAATGTTAAATGATAAATTGGTTGTTCCTTGAACGGTCACCGTAGAACAGCCAACAGTAAAATTATGTCCAGCCCATTCAACAGCATCGAAGACGCGATTCGAGACATTAAGAAGGGGAAGTTCGTAATCCTGGTGGATGACGAAGACCGGGAAAATGAAGGCGATCTCGTCATTGCTGCCGAGAAGGTCACCCCTCATGCCATCAATTTCATGGCAAAGCATGCCCGTGGCTTGATCTGCCTGGCCCTCACGCCGGAGCGAGTCGAAGAACTGCAATTGCCGCAGCAAGCGGTCGAGAACACCGCAACTTTTGGAACGGCCTTCACGGTGTCCATCGATGCGCGCAGGGATATTACGACCGGCATTTCTGCGGCCGACCGTGCCACGACGATTCATGTCGCAATCGATCCGAAATCCAAACCCAGTGACCTCGCGCGCCCCGGTCACATCTTTCCGTTAAAGGCCCAGAAGGGCGGCGTGCTGCGTCGTGCGGGACAGACGGAAGGGTCGGTCGATCTGGCGCGATTGGCCGGTCTGCAGCCGGCCGGTGTGATCTGCGAGATCATGAACGAAGACGGCACGATGGCCCGGGTGCCGGAACTGGCCAAGTTTGCAAAAGCCCACAAGCTCAAGCTCGTGACGGTGAAGGCGTTGATCGAACACCGCATGCGCCGGGAAACATTCGTGAAGCGCATGGCGACCGCACAACTCCCGACGACCTTCGGCGAGTTCGAAGCCGTGGCGTTTGAGAACGAAGTCGATAACGTGACCCATATCGCGCTCGTGAAGGGGAAGGTGGACGACGGCACCCCGACGCTGGTGCGGGTCCACTCCGGATGCCTGACCGCCGATGCCTTGGGTTCGCTGCGGTGCGACTGTCGCGATCAATTGCACAAAGCGATGGAGATTATCCAAAAAGAAGGGCGTGGCGTCCTGCTCTATCTCAATCAAGAAGGGCGCGGGATCGGACTGCTCAACAAGATCAGGGCCTACGGGTTACAAGACCAAGGCAGCGATACGGTTGAAGCGAATCTGATGCTCGGATTCAAAGCCGACCTGCGCGATTACGGTGTCGGGGCGCAGATTCTGGCGAATCTTGGCCTGCATCAAATCAAGTTGATCACGAACAATCCCCGGAAGATTGTCGGAATCGAAGGCTACGGGTTGAACGTTGTCGAGCGGGTGCCGATCGAAATTCAGCCGCGTGCGGCGAATATGAAGTACTTGCGGACGAAGAAACACAAGTTGGGGCACATTCTCAAGAAGGTGTAGCGGCTGCTGAAAAATGACCCCCCAGCTTCGTTCTCGGCTCGAATCGAACCTCAACGTACTCCAGAGAGTACGCCTCCGGCCGTTTCTCGCCTGCGGCCTCGCCGGGAGGCCATTTTGAGCAGCCGAGGCTTCACAAAGGATTCTATGAAGCTGCGTAAAGGTTCGCACAATGCGACGGGATTGAAGTTCGGGATCGTCGTCGCAAAGTTTAATAAGTTCGTCACGAGCAAGTTGTTGACCTCCTGCATCGAGGCGCTGACAAAGCATGGTGTCGCCGCGGAGGATATCGAGGCGGTGCGGGTGCCGGGGGCCTTTGAGATTCCGCTGGTGGCGCGCACGTTGGCCGCGACAAAGCGATTCGACGCGGTGATTTGCCTGGGTGCCGTCATTCGCGGGGACACGCCGCACTTTGACTACATCAGTACTGAAGCCAGTCGCGGTATTGGACAGGCGGCGCTGGATGCGGATGTGCCGATCATCTTCGGCGTGCTGACGACCGACACAGTGGCGCAAGCGATCGAGCGGGCTGATCCGGGCAAGTTCAATCGGGGCGGTGAGGCGGCGAAGTCGGCGATCGAAATGGCGACGGTAATGCGGATGATTCGCGGGGGAGACGGAGCGGCTCCTGCGTCAGAGGCGGTGAGAGGCAACGGTGCGAAGGCGAGGCCGGCGCAAAGGCGTGCCAAGTAGGCCCACAATACTCATGATGGTTGGTCACGAAACCGCCAAGATGCCAGGTGAGACGGGCGCGTGGAGCCCCGAGAGGCCGAAGCGTACTTATTTCAGTACGTTGAGGTCGGGAGGGGCGAGCCCGCCCGCTGGCATGCCGCGAAGTTCGATGCCAGCTTGTCTAAGCGGCGTATCGGCGGCTGCCGTCGAAACATTCATGGGTAATGTGGGCTAACATGGGTTCTCGCCACCAGTCCCGCGAGCGGGCGCTGCAGATCTTGTTTCAGTACGACATCCACGGGAAGCCGGGCCTCTGGCTCGAAGAGTTTTGGAAACCGCTCAAGGATAGCGAAGAGTCGAGGGCGTTTGCCGAGCGGTTGGTCGCGGGTGTGCGCGAGCATCAGAAAGAGTTGGATGCGCTGATCGGCCGCTATGCGACAAACTGGAAGGTGAGCCGCATGCAGATCGTCGACCGGAACATTCTGCGCATGGGGACCTATGAGCTCCTCTGGCTCGACGAGGTGCCGGCCAAGGTGACAATGAACGAAGCGATCGAGCTCGCGAAAGATTTCGGGGATGAGGAGGCTGCCAAATTTGTGAACGGAATCTTGGATAAAGTATTGGCGACGGAGCCGAAGCTGGAAGCCAAGAGGCATGAGGCGTCAGGGGTGAAGGGCGCCGGACGTAAGGGGTAAGGCGTTAAGGGTAAGGGTCGAGATGAACAGATGATCGAACGGTATACCAGACCGAAGATGAAGGCCATCTGGGATCTCAAGCGTAAGTATGAGATCTGGCTCGAAGTCGAGCTGCAAGCCTGCGCGGCCTTCGAGCGGGTCGGCCAGGCTCCGCGCGGAACCGCGGCAAAGATCCGCAAGAAGGCAAAGATCAATGTGGATCGGATTGCCGAAATCGAGAAAGTCACGAAGCACGATGTGATCGCGTTCCTCGAATCGCTCATGGACACAGTGGGGCCTGAGCACCGGTTTCTGCACATGGGCCTGACGTCGTCAGACATCGTCGATACGTCGCTCGCTGTGCAAATGACCGAGGCGTTGGATCTGATTCTTGGGGGAGTCGAAGCCTTTCTTGAGGTATTGAAGCGGCAGGCGTTCCGGTACAAGAATCAGGTGATGGTGGGCCGTTCGCACGGCATCCATGGTGAACCGATTTCCTTCGGGCTCAAGATGGCGAATTGGTACGAGGAAGTCAGCCGCCATTTGGAGCGGCTACGCCAGGTGCGGAGTGAGATCGCCGTCGGCAAACTGTCCGGTGCAATGGGTACGTTTGCCCATCAGGGACCGGATATCGAAGAGTATGTCTGCACCAAGCTTGGCCTGACGTTCGATCCGGTTTCCAATCAAGTCGTGCAGCGCGACCGGCATGCGGCCTATGCGACGGCGCTCGCGTTACTTGCGGCCACGATTGAAAAGATTGCCACGGAGGTGCGGCATCTCCAGCGGACCGAGGTGCTCGAGGCTGAAGAGTATTTTTCGGAAGGACAGAAAGGTTCCTCCGCGATGCCGCACAAGCGGAATCCGATCGTGTCGGAGAATCTTTGCGGATTGGCGCGCTTGGTGCGGGCCAACAGCCTCGCAGCGATGGAGAACGTGGCGCTGTGGCATGAGCGCGACATCAGCCATTCCTCCGTTGAACGCGTCGTCATGCCGGACAGCACGATCCTCGTGGATTACATGCTGTCGAAGGTGACCGACCTCATCAAGCATCTCGTGGTCTATCCGGAGAATATGAAACGGAACCTTGAACTGACGGGCGGGCTCGTCTATTCGCAGCGCTTGTTGCTGGCGCTCGTGGAAAAGGGCGCGCAGCGGAAGGAATCATACGAAGCGATCCAGCGCAATGCCATGGCGTCGTGGAAGGGGGCGGGCGGTTTACAAAAGTTGGTGGAGCAAGACCCCTTCATCGGCAAGCATCTGAAGAAGAGCGAGATCGCAGCATGCTTCAACCCGAAATATTATCTTCGACACCTCGACCAGATCTTTCGCAGAGTCTTTCAGTCCCGCGGGCAACGGACTTCCAACAGACGGACGAAAGGAGCCAGATGATGATGCGATGGCCGGCCGGTGTAGTCGCATTCGTATGGATGGTGCTGGGGGCTTGGGTGTCGCCGTCTCATGCAGCGGCGGATCGGGAAAAACTCCTGAGCGAACCGGGGGTCTACGGCACCTTCGCGGCTTTCACGCTCGATGACGAATGGGCGAAGGAGGATCAGGCCACGCGCATCGCACATGTGACGGTGTTGAGAGGCGTCGTCGAGCAGCATCGGGAGAAGGTCGCGATCGATCTCTATCTCATGCGTGGGCTCTCCGACCATGCCGATCTGATGTTCCGGGTGCATGCGGCCGAACTGCGGGATACCCAAAAGTTTCTCGTGGATCTCCAAAACAGCCTCTTTGGCAAGCATCTCAAGACGGCCGGCATCATGAACGGACTGACCAAGAAGGCCAACTATGTGCCGGGGTTTCCCGATCAGATGAAGGCCGATCTCAAGACGGCCAGCGAACCGGGCCCGAAGCCCTATGCGATCGTGATTCCTATCCGGAAGAACGCCGACTGGTGGGGGCTCGATCAGGACAAACGGGCCGCGATGATGAAAGAGCATACGGAAGCCGCGTTGCCTTATCACAAGACGGTGAAGCGCAAACTGTATCATTCCACCGGACTTGATGACCTGGACTTCATCACGTATTTTGAAACCTCCAAGATGGAGGATTTCCATAGCCTCATTCTGTCGTTGGAGAAGGTGAAAGAATTTCAGTACACTCGGCGATTCGGCCATCCGACGTTGAT
>DATIFR010000115.1:0-16480 GCA_035455145.1 Nitrospira sp. | reverse complement strand
CCGGATGCGGCAGGCGTGCGTGTCGTTCGGTGAACAACACCAGGTAAACGACGAATCGTACCGGTACTGGTCGTGGTAGACCCGTTCCCAGGATCGATCCGGATAGTCGCCCAACGGGTTCCCGACCTCGATGACCGGCTGCAGCGCGGTCAACGCCAGGACTTTGTCGGCCACCGCCACAGCGGCAACCGTCCCCGCGGAGACTTTTAAAAACTGTCTGCGTGACACAAACATTGGTGACACCTCCTAAGTTGAGGGCTCAACGAGCCCACTGTCCCTCACTGACTGAAAACCAGAACGCTTCCCACCCCCCTTCTGTTGAGAAAGAGCTGCTCAGATTCTTGGACAATGTCCCATGCGGAAGTCGTTGCTTCCGTGATTGCCTTGGTCATTTTTCCATAGTTTCCAAGCATCATGGGGTCACTTCATTGGCAAGATACACACCATAGTCGCGGCTTTTGCCGCGCTGGAGTCACATAATCTAATACATTGAAATTACAAGGTAAAATAACGATTTTCTCGCTTCTCAAAAGGCGTCAAATGCAGCACTCATGGGTACATGATGTATCGGCAGGCAAACCAGGAAGACAAGAAGATGACCAAAACATAATTACATCAATACCTTATGCTGAAAATGGAAGCGTTACCTTTTCGTAGCGTTCATGGCACGTTGTAACGAAGGTAACAAGAAATCGATGGCCCGTAAGGTTGCTTGACAGGCTACCGAACCCTCAGTAAAATCCACCCCTCTTCAGGTCACCTTTTCGAGCGGGAATAGCTCAGTGGTAGAGCATCGCCTTGCCAAGGCGAGGGTCGAGGGTTCAAATCCCTTTTCCCGCTCCAATCCCTTTACATTTCTCTCCTGTGTTTTTCTGATAGCCAGGGCAGAGACGGTGCTCTCAATTGTTCAGGTTTCCTTATATCTCTGGATGGCCTCGTGAACGATGTCACGTATTCGCTGATTGAACAGGCAGTCGACGTGTTGCGGGGTGTAGCGCTCGTCACCCCCGTGAAGTCCAATCGGGCCCTTGACGAGCGCGCGGCCGCCAGCGTGTTCTTCAAGTGTGAAAACTTTCAGCGCGTCGGTGCATTCAAGTTTCGCGGGGCCTATCATGCGATCGCGCGACACATGGCCAGCCATCACACCAGCACGTTTGCGACCATTTCCTCAGGGAACCATGCGCAGGGCCTTGCCCTCGCGTGCCGGATTCTGGGAGCGAAGGCCCACGTCGTGATGCCGAACCCGCACTCGTCGATGAAGCGGCAAGCCGCACTCGACTATGGCGCTGCCGTTTGCGTGGCGGAAGACCGTACTCGCGCTGAAGCGATGTTGCGAGAGATGATGAAAGACACCGGCGCGATGCTCGTCCACCCATTTAACGATCCGTTGGTGATCGCGGGGCAAGGGACGATCATGGTTGAACTACTTGATCAAGTGAATGACCTCGATATCGTCCTGGCTCCGGTCGGCGGCGGCGGATTACTCTCGGGGTTGTGCATTGCCGCAGGGGCCTGTCGGCCGCAGATAAAGATCTTTGCCTGCGAGCCGGCTGGTGCATTGGATGCAATCGAGTCGGTCAGGCAGAATCGTGTTGTGCCGATGTCCAATCCCAACACCATCGCCGATGGCCTCAGAACAAGTCTGGGAGATAGGACATTACCCGTTCTCAGGCGGTATCTGGCGGGGTTCTTCATCGTAGAGGAGACGGAAATTCTACAGGCCATGCGCTTTGCGCAGGAGCAGCTGAAGCTCGTTATTGAACCATCTAGTGCGGTCGCACTCGCTCCGTTGTTGAGAAGAGAGCCGCAACTGCGGGGGAAACGGGTAGCGGTCGTGCTGACCGGAGGTAACGTCGATCTCGCTCCGCTCCGGCAGAATCTGGACGCCTTGGCCTGATTGTGTCGGTTCTTGGCGATTATCCCGTAGCGCGGCTCATCCGTTGGAGCGCGCGGATCTTTTCACCTGCGAGGGAGAGTTCCTCGTGGGTGAGCGGGGATCCACTGAACCGGCCTCGGCAATAGAGCATCGTCAAATCTGCCACCATTGACCCGGCTTCAGACCATTCGCGACGGACTAGCTGTACAAATTCCATCGGCGTCAACGTCGGGTGTTTGATGATGCCCTGTTTAGCTGCGACATCGAGCATCTTTTTATAGAGCTGGGCGATGTACTCTTGCTTGCGTATCGTGGGGCGGTGAGAGGGAATGGTGTCCCACCATGTTTTCTTGATCACCACGAAGAGCAGTGCCAGACCGACGCCCGGAAGGATTGCCGCGAGCCACAGGGCTAAGGGGCTTGCGGACTTGGCGTGCGCTTTAATTTGTCCCAGTGTTTGGGAGACCGTTGTCTTGAGCGTAATCATCCATCGGCTCAGGTAGTCGCGGGCAGAATCGCTGCTATCCCGAAGACTGTAGACGACCGCCAGTTGATCGCGCGCACTGTATCGGATGAATACACGATCCCACTGCAAGCGTAAGGATTCGCCGATCCGTTGGAGCGCTTCCCAGCCAGAAGGGGATGAGGCGGCGGTCGAAGCGGGGGTGGGATCCATCGTAATCCATCCGGAATGTGGATAGTAGACTTCGACCCAGGCATGAGCGTCCCGTTGTCGGACCGTAAAGTAATTTCCGAAATCGTTCCATTCGGTCGCGAGAAATCCTGTCACGAGTCGGGCAGGAATGCCGAGACTCCTCAACAAGAGGACCATCGCGGTGGCGTAATGTTCGCAATAACCGGTCTTCCTGGTGAAGAGAAAATCCTCGATGGGTCTTGTCGAATGCGTTGTCCCTGTGTCGAGGCTGTATCGGTAGCTGTTGAGCAGGTGCTGCTGGATTGCGACGGTCTTTTCGTACGGCGTTGGGGCAGATCCGGTGACTTGCTGGGCCAAGTCGATCACCTGCATGGACAGTTCCGGAAGCTGCAGGTACCGGTCGCGAATGGAGTTCGAGTAATCCAAGCCAGATGCGAGCTGTTCGTCGCTGATGATGTGGTGTTCACGCGATGTAACGGAATAACGAATGCGCGAAGATGCGGGAAAGGGCAAGTGCAATCCGGTCATGCCGTCGACTTGCATGCCGGAAAACTCTCCACTGATGAATTCTGCGAAGGGAGCGGCGAAGAGGACCGAGGTATCCAGGGCTTCCAACAGGATGTCTTGGCGTAGGGGCTCGGAAATGCTGGATGGCGTCCGGGTTCCGCTCGATCGAACGGCAAAGATTCCATCGGCAATGAGGCCGAGATTTCGCCGCTCTCGGCTGCTGGTACTCCAGGACGAGCCATTATAGCGGTCGTACGCCAGACCCCGAAGATAGAGGCGTTCTTTTCCGGCTGCCGGCTGATCGGGGAGTTCAACGCGCATGACGATCTGAGGGTCTTCCTTGACGGAGCCGATCATCCCGAGATCGACACGTTCGGAGAACCCTGTCGTTTTCAATCCTTCTCCACGGGATTTTTGTAATAAGCCCGCGCTGACGCGGGGGAGCAAGAAGAACAGGGCGAGCGTCAAGGTAAAGGTGATGACGGCGATCCCGTTCGTGAGCCAGAAGAAACCGCCGGTGACATGACCCGCGGAGGGCGCAACCGATGCGCGTTCCCCTGTTGGCGTAGCAGCATGCACGGATGTCTCGTTGGTCAGGTGATAGAGCAGTAGGCTCCAAACAACGGTCAGGAGATAGCACAGAAAAATCGGGACATACCCGATATCGGTGGTCAAGGCCGCAGAGGCCAGAATCGCCATGAGACTGATGGCGTAGAGATGCCGATAGTCGCGGCGTTGCTGGAGTGTAAAGAGCTTGATGCCCAGCAGCATGATGAGGAAGTGGATGCCGGCAGGAAGCAACTCGCGCGAAATGGCTGTCACATTGAGTAAGAAGAAACCAAAGGCGGTGACCAACAGGACATTCCACATGATCGAAGAGGCGGAGATCCTCTCCGTGATCCGACGTCCATAGGCCCATCCCATGGTCTGAAGCAGAATTATCAGCAAGATGATGGTGATCGGGACCGCGAGCCAGACTGGGACTGTCCGGGCGAACACGAGCCCCGCGAAAGCCGTCGCGGTTAACAGGATGGAGCTGAGTCTAAACGCCTGCTCAAAAGGCATGGGTCACTTCCTCGATCTGGGCAGCATGCAACACGCGATCGGCTGTGACTGTCACGGCGGTAACGTCCTCGCCCGACCAGGGAAGGATGGCAAGGGTGTAGCCGCGCTCGGTGTCGCGGGAGAGTGCGGAGGCGGAAGCGGCTATGTTCGCTTCAGGCCTTCCCGGATTTTGGCGCTCACAGAGCGCGAGCAGGCGCAGCATCGTCAGGAGATGATCGGAGCCGAAGCCAAGACCGGCATCTTCTTGGCCTACGATCAAGCGGAGGGGGTAGGATCGTGTTGACAGTTGCCACAGCAGAGACGCGACCAAAGTGACACTTTGTTCAAACAAGCTATCGCACTCTTCGGGGGCCGTTGTTGAGAGAAGGATCGTCATGCGGCGTTGGTCCTCGGCCTCGGTCTCTCGCACGACGAGCTGAGAAGTTCGGGCTGTCGTCATCCAATGAATCGACCGCGAATCATCTCCTGGCTGGTAGAGGCGCAGGTTATAGAGCTGGGTCCCATGACCCCGCCGGGGGAGCGCGAGGCCCTGCCCCTCACAGACCAGCTCGTCAATAAATCGCAGTGAAAGCGGTTTGATGGGCGGGCCGACCAGAATGTTCGCCTCAACGGGGTAGAGCGCTCGTTTAAGGAACAATCCGAAGGGGAACAGTGTTTCGGCCCTGATGTAATCGAGGTGAAGCCAGCCGCGCTTGGCGGCCAACAGCGGGTAGGAGAGGAGTAACGAACGTTGTGCGGGTAGATATCTGACGAAGAGGCCACGATCGACATCCTGTCCGCCAACCACGTCGAAGAGTCGTAGAGAAAAGGTGGGGAAACGGCTGTTGCGGTTCGTCACCGACAATGTCACCGTGGTCGGTTCGTGCGCCGTGATGAGATCCGGCACATGCCGGTGCAAATCGAGGCATCGCAAACAGAGCTCCGAGAGCAATCCCGAGATCACCACGAGGCTGAACATCATTGCCAACAAGAGGTAGAAGAGGTTGTTGCCGGTATTGATGGCTGCGATGCCGATCCCGATGGTGAAAAGGAGAAAGCGGGTGCCTTCGGAGGTCAGGCGGATTGAGCGGCGGGTTGCGAGGTGGCGAATGCGTGAGGCAAGCTGGCCTATCGGGGTATGCCTTGAAGGATTGCTCACGGGCCTGCCTATCCCGTTCGGGTCAGACGGGGACGGAAACGGTATCGACGATGTCGAGGATAATGCGCTCGGCCTGCTCGAAGCTCTGCCCCCGCATGCCTTGCGCCCGACTCAGCATCACGCGATGGGACAACACAGTCGGCGCCAACTCTTTAATGTCGTCGGGGAGACAATAGTCACGACCTCGAACCAAAGCCAAGGCTTTGGCGGTCTTATTCAACGCAAGAGCCCCTCTCGTGCTGACACCCAAAGACAACAGCTCGCTCTGTCTGGTGGCTTGGACGATCGCCAAGAGGTACTCGGTCAGGCTTTCATCCATATGGATCTGGTCGACCCGATGTTGGAGTTCCAACACCTCTTCTTCGGAGAGTACGGCCTCGAGCATTTCGGCTGGGTGAAGGGCGTAGGGACGCTCGAGGACCTTGCGTTCTTCTTCCAATGAGGGATAGCCGATGCGCAGGCGCATCAGAAACCGGTCGAGCTGGGATTCCGGCAGAGGAAACGTTCCATGGTACTCAGCGGGGTTCTGTGTGGCGATGACCATGAACGGCTGCTGGAGTGGGTGAGTCTGATTGTCGACGGATATCTGCGCTTCGCTCATGGCCTCCAGCAGACTGCTCTGTGTTTTGGGGGTTGTACGGTTGATTTCGTCGGCCAGCACGATGTTGGCGAAGATGGGCCCCGGCATGAATTCGAAGGCTTGCTTTTGGCGGTTAAACATTGAAACGCCCACAATATCGGAGGGCAGCAAGTCGCTGGTGAACTGGATACGTTTAAAGGAGCAATCAAGTGACCGTGCCAGGCTATGGGCGAGAGTGGTTTTCCCGACCCCTGGGACATCTTCAAGCAGGAGGTGGCCACGGGCCAGCAAACAGATGACCGCCATCTCGATGACATGGGTTTTCCCCTTGATAACCAATGCAATATTGTCCTGGATCGCCCGGATCGTCTGAGATGTGTTCATGTCTGGATTATTGGCTCTGGTGGCTTAGAAATCAGTGGTGATGTGACACCGCTGAAGTCTAGCAAAGGGTCTGGTAACGGTCAATTTATCTGCGGTTTTGCGCCTGCGACGGTAGGGGAATGCGCCAGGGATTCTAGCGAGCTGGAACAAGCGTGACCATCCATGGGGGCGCTTCCTCAACCATGTCGCGAAATTTCCTCGCCGTGCTGCTGGCCGGGATGTTGGGGAAGAAAGCTCCTCGCCGCACCTGTATCGAGCTGAAGCGATAAGGAGACGAATATTGCGATGTCATTGGCAGGGCGCGGGGGATCTCCGAGCGTAAGGTTCCGCAATCTGCCAGATTGACGGATTCGCCGATTTGCAGACGAATCAAGCCTTCGAAGGTTGATCCGAAGATGGTCGGAATATTGTCTGAGGTAAAAGGTTGATTCTCGGGACGGTAGCGAGGGTCATCAAGGAGCTGCGCCAGTAGTTCCCAAAACACCTGGTTGTCGACTGCGGCAAGGAGGCAGAGCTGACCACGCCGAGCGAGGATATCGAGAAGCAGGAGAGGACCTCTGATTTCAAATTTCCATGGGGGGAAGAGCAGAGCACGGCCTCCGTGCTGCACTTCAAGCGCCGGCTCACCGGCGTATCGTGTCTGGTGAAACGAGCCCTTCGTTCGTTGCAGCTCCTTTTGGATGACATCCGTCGAGAGACGTGTCGGCTCGTATGCGAAGGTCGGAGTGGCGGGGGCCCAGCAGGTTACAACCGTATAGCATGGCGCGAGTTGACCGGCTCTATCGAGTGGTTCGAGCGCACCCATGTCTTGATCTCCGAAAAATCGAAACGAAAGATCGGAACGCGAGCGGAGCATCTGGAGTCGCGCTCGCTCAGGATGCAACGCCCCCCCCAATCGCGATTGAGGATTCAACCGATCGAGTGCGTGGAGCGTCAGGGTCCGACCCAGCTCGTGAATTTTGGGCGCATACTGGATGGCCAGCTCTTCGGCGAAAGACAGATCGCCGGCGCCGAGGTCGAGGACCGATGCCACATCCGATGAAAGTAAGAGGTCAAACGGGTTCTGGTGAATGCGGACGAACGTGTCGATCGCTTGACTACTCAGAGAAGATACCGTCCAACGCGAGGGAGGATTCTCTATCACATCGAACCAGACGCAGAGTGCCCGAATGGCCTTGGTCGGCGGAAGGCCTGTGAGTTCCTTCAACCGGGGACCCGGCAAATCTTGGATCCGGTTGGCCTCGCCTTGTTTCAATGCGACGATGATGGATTCTCGAACTTGCTGAGGAAGGTCGATTCGCCGTGCTTCCTCGATCAACCGTTTCAGGGTCGTCGCAAGCTGACTTGCCTCGACCAAACGGCGTGACGCCTCCCATTCGCTGTCTCGTTCCTGCAAGAGCTTAGTGACTTGCGATCGAAAATCTGCAAGGAGTTGGGCATCAGATGTCATGGATCGCTGGATATACCGGGCGATTGCGCGGACTAGGGAGTCAGAAACCTGTGTTGCAGCATAACGACCTCCTGGAAGAGGGTCAAGGTCAGTCGTTTTGCCGATGGAGGCCAACTGTGTTAGGAGAGAGCATGCGCTCAGATCAGGTATCGGATGCGGGTTCAAGGGGAAGAGGTCTCTGGTCGCTTTTCTTGATCGCGCTGTTGTTGAGTGCTCAGGCCTGTGCAGACGGCGGGATTTCCGCATCACGCTCTGCTGCCGCGATCGCCCCTGCGGAAATAACCGAAGGACAGATCATTGAGACGGCGACGGGCCGACCGGTTTCTATGGACGAGGTGATGGATCGCGTCAGGCAGCAGGAAGTTGTTTATCTTGGAGAGGAACATCATAATGGGTTTCATATCGAGCATGCGCTCGTCCTCTTGAGTCGACTCACCTCGGAATCCCGCCGGCCCGTTCTCGCGATGGAGATGTTCGGGTGGGAGAGCCAAGCGCTGATAGATCGCTACGTAGGGGGAGAAGAGCTGAGCCAGCAGGAGTTTCTGGATCAGGTCGGATGGCAACAAAATTGGGGCGGCCCGTTCGAGAATTATGAACCGCTTGTCTCGTACGCCAAGACCCGGCATTTGCACCTGGCAGCATTGAATCCTCCAAAGCAGTTGGTCAGGTCGGTAGCCAGAAACGGGCTTGATCAGACCCGTCGAGAACCTGACTGGGCTCGTTGGGGCTTGCACGAGGAAACGATCATCGATGATCCCCTCTATCGCGAAAGGATTCTACAGCAACTCCGTGCCTGTCATGACGGGGGCTCGGACAAGCTGTATGAGTCGATGTATGAAGCTTCGATGGTGCGAGACGAAGGCATGGCGAGAACGGTGGTCTCTCTGGTCGAGTCGATTCGCGCGGCAAAGGATCCGCTGGCCGGGCCGGTCGTGAGTTATACGGGCGGCGGGCACATTCAATACAATCTCCCGATCGCCAAACGTGTTGCGCGAAGGTTATCGCAAGAGGTGCGACAGGTGAGTATTTATATGACGTCGTATGAACGAGGTCGTCTCCGCGATCTCCAGGAAATGATAGAGGGGCGCATCGCTGATTATGTCTGGCTCACACCTCTAGGTTCGCAGGGAACACCTCGACGATGTCGGTAGCAACCGCTTTTCTCGCCGGGATGACCCTTTCCAGCGCCCGCATGATCCCGCATCCTCGCCAACTGCTCAGGCTCCCCCTGTGGACTGTAAATAACCGATGACAGCTTGACACTTTCAGGCAGGCGTTTCACACTAGCACAACATCAGAGGCCGGAGAACCGACGTTTACGGTGGGAAACCTGCGTATGCGAAACAAAATTCCTTGTTCGGCCGACCGACTGAGTCTGTTGGATCCTCCGATGATTCAGGGTGTCGTGGATCGAAACGCGTTCCATTTGGGGAACCAGTACCTCACGGAAAACCGGGTCCGCATTATCGAGGCTGATGAGGCGCAGATTTCATCCGCCGTCATCGGGAACTCCGGTCTCTATGAACAGACGATTCGGCTGAAGGACGGTCATTTAGTCTCCAAGTGCAGTTGCTCCCTTCCGGAAGAGCCTATGTGCCGGCATTGCATAGCCGTGCTCTTGGAATATCATCGCTGGGTTCAGCCAAGGGGGAATGTAAAAAGAACCAATCAGGCATCTCCTCCTGCTGCTCCCCAGGCCGGTAGCAACAATGGAAACGGCGCCCCATCGTCCAGTCCTGGTGCCGACTTGAAATTAAGTGAAGTCATGGCGTTTATCGAATGGCTGCAGCCGGCGGTGAAGTCGCTGGAACAGGGCCAACCGTTGCCGGACTCTTCTCGATTAGCCGGAGACATTGGCGCATGGGTCCAGGCCATGCGGAATTTGGATGAACGTCGCCGAGAAAGCGAAGAAATCCAGTTGAGGCTCGAATCAGAGCAGAAAGATCGCGAGGCCTATGTTCAACGGATGACGCAGCAACTGCAAGCTTCGATGGAAGAAGTAAAATCAGCTCAATCCAATCTGCAGCAACTTCAGCAAGAGATAGCGCTCTACAAAGACATGTTCGTAAAGGTAACGGAGATCGCGTCGGAAGTGGGCGGCTACGACAGTCAGATCAAGACCATCGCGGGAGAACTGCTGTCTAAAGGCTCTCAGCTCGATAAGCTCGCAAATTCGTTCAGAGAAGTCGCAATGGCTTTGAAAACTATCACGAAATCCGGAAACTCGTAATCCCCCCTCGCGTCAATCCTGCGCAATCAGATTCCCTCTTGCGTCCTCTCGGGCGATTTCTGTAGAATGCGGCCCACTTTTTCTTTATTTGACTTGAGGGAGGATCGCACATGAGAAAAATGCTTGCGCAGGTTGGGGCTTTTGCAGGAACCCTGGTGCTGGTCGGTGCCTCGCAGGTTCTGGCCAATGAACCAAAGGGCGAAGGGGCGCCGGACTACAGCGGGATTACCGGCATGTATTACGCGCTGATCGGATTGATATTGGCGTACGGCGTCTACGACACGTTCTTCAAGAAATCCCACTAACGTTTTCTTATCGATCAGATTCCATGGGCCGTAATGAAGAACTTCATTGGGGCCCATGGATTTCCTGTTTCTTCCTGCGATCGATCACGCCATCACTTATTGCTTCTGCTCCAGTAAGGGCTTCACGACCTTCAGCACCCTATCCGCGACAATCTGATATCCCTCTCCCGTTGGATGAATCCCATCAGCTTGATTGAGTGAGGCCGATCCCGCCACGCCATCGAGGAAAAAGGGGATCAGCGTCAGATGATATTTTTGAGCGAGTGAACGATAAATAGTTTCGAATCCGGCTGTATACTCCGTGCCATAATTCGGCGGCAATTTCATGCCGGCGAGGACTACCGTGACCGAGGCTGCCTGGAGCTGCCGGATGATGCGCTCAAGGTTCCCCCTCGTTTCCCGGAGGCTTAGACCACGGAGTCCATCGTTTGCGCCCAGTTCAAGAATAACAATCCGAGGCTTGCTGTTCAGAACCCAGGCCACGCGCCGGAGTCCGCCAGCTGTGGTATCTCCGCTCACGCCCGCATTGACCACACGATAACGGAGCCCCGCGCCGTCCAGCCGACGTTGTAATTGAGCAGGATAAGACTCCTCTGCGGAAACGCCGAGACCAGCCGTGAGGCTGTCGCCGAACGCCACGATGCGTGGACGATCTGCAACGGAGGAATTGTTCGATGTCCAGGGGGTGGCAATAGTAGAGTTGGATAGGGTTAATCCCTGAATGATCAGGGCGATAACTGCTGCAGGCACGGCTCTAATAACGCGGGGGACTTTCATTGGACTACAGTATAATACCATCGACGACATTCTGGGTTATGGGGAACCAGATCGGATGATCACGATCCAACATCTCTCGATGCGTTTGTCCGCTGGCGGGCGCTCGGTCACCATCCTCGACGACGTAACACTTGAAATTCCAGCCAAACAGATGGTCGCCATCGTCGGACCGTCCGGAAGCGGGAAATCGACGTTGCTCGGGCTGATCGCTGGCCTCGATCGTCCCACATCGGGAGCGATCATATTGAACGGCCTCGATATCACACAAATGTCCGAAGGGCCTCTCGCCCGCTATCGCCGCGCGCAGGTCGGGTATATTTTCCAATCCTTCCATTTAATCCCCACGTTGACGGCATTGGAGAACGTGCTCGTCCCATTAGAGTTGGCCGGTACCGATTCGCCCACGGACCAGGCGATCGAGCTGCTGCGCGCTGTGGGGCTGGGAGATCGAGTCCATCACTATCCAGTCCAACTCTCCGGTGGTGAACAGCAACGCGTCGCGGTGGCCAGGGCCTTCGCCTGTCGCCCACCGATTCTCCTCGCCGACGAGCCGACAGGAAACTTGGATTCCGTGACCGGGCAACAGGTCATGGACCTGCTGCTCTCCCTCCATCGAGACTACGGGACGACGCTGGTCCTGGTCACGCACGACCGTGCCATCGCCTCATCGATGCATCGCGTCATCGCCTTACGCGATGGGCGAGTCGAGTCCGACGACATCATTGGACCTTCCACGAAGATTCCAGAGCGAATCCGGTGAACCGATTCATCTTCGCAATGGCTTGGCGCGAGACGAGAGGGGCTTGGCGCCATTTTCTGTACTTCTTTGTCTGTATTGCGGTGGGGGTTGGCGCGCTGGTTGGCGTCTCGCTCTTTGCCGCTCACGTAGATCGTGCCGTGAGCAAGGAAGCCAAAGGTCTCCTCGGAGGGGATCTGGAAATCCGCTCATCTCATCCCCTGAGTGCGAAAAGCTGGGATGTCCTGCAATCTCTGAGCGAGCGCGGGATCGTCGTCACTCACGTCAGCGAACTGGTGGCGATGGCGGCTCGGGCGGATGGTGGAGCGGGATCCGGTCAGACGACCCAGATTGTAGAACTCAAGGCGGTGGAATCGTCCTACCCCTTCTACGGAACCATGAGGCTGGAGCCGGCTCGATCTTTAGAACAATTGCTGCATCCTGATGTCGCCGTCTGCAAGGGAATGGATTGTCGCGGGGCCGTGGTTCAGGAAGCCTTGCTTCTACGCATGGGCCTTGCTGTCGGTGATCGGTTGAAGATCGGGCAGACGACCTTTCTCATTACTGGCCTCGTCCGAACAGAACCTGATCGCATGGCCAATGCATTCAGTTTAGGTCCCCGTGTTCTTGTCACGCAGGAGGGGCTGCAAGCCGCCGAGCTGATCAAACCGGGAAGCCGCGTGCGCGAGCGCTATCTCGTCAAGCTTCCGGCGGGAATGCCGTTCGAATCACTGCGGGCCGAGTTACGGGGACGTTTGGCCTCGGACAGCGTCCGCGTGTCCGGCTATCGTGATGCGCAACCTCAGCTGAAACAGTTCCTGGAACAATTGTCCCGTTACCTCGGCCTGATCGGACTGACGGCTCTCCTTATCGGAGGACTCGGCGTCGCCATGTCGATTCAGGCTTTCCTGCAGGAAAAGCTGAGGACCATTGCCATTTTGAAAACGATCGGAGCGGACTCGGCGACCGTGGTTTCCACCTATATCGTACAGGCGTTGGGACTCGGTCTATTGGGCAGCTTGGCCGGTATGCTACTCGGGGTCTTGCTTCAACGTGTCCTCCCTCCGCTACTGGCCGGAATGTTCGTCTCTGACTTACTCGATCAATTAGGGGCTTCAGCAGAGTTGTCGGCTATTTCGATTGGCCCGCTGCTCAAAGGCGGCGCGCTCGGGCTCTTTGCGACGTTACTCTTCACCATCTGGCCATTGCTGAGGATCCGCGAGATCAAGCCTGCTGCCATCTTTCGGCAGGAGGTGGAGTCGGCTCCGGCGAGTTCCACCGTTCGGAGAGCACCGTGGTGGGTGCGATGGGGGTTGAACGACCGTCTTACTATCCTGACATCGGTCTCAGTTGCGATTGGTCTGGGAGGGCTTTCGATCTGGCAAGCAGGTTCATGGAAGGTCGGCGGCTTGTATTTCGGCGGCCTGAGTCTGGCCGTGGTGATGCTCATGGTTGGCGCGCGAGCATTCGTTGGAGTCCTACGCCTGCTACCCAGGCTGCAGTCGTTGAGTCTCCGCTATGCCATGGGCAACATCCTGCGTCCTGGCAGTCATACGAGCGGAATGGTGGTGGCGATCGGGATCAGTATGACGATTATCGTCACGGTGTCGCTGGTGGAGCAAGAGCTGCTTCATGAAGTCGGAGAGACGCGTCCGGTGGATGCGCCCACCTTTTTTTTCATCGATCTCCAGCCGGATCAAACGGAGGGCTTTGCGAAGCTGGTCCAGAAACAGACGGCCGGTCGTGCTCCGGAGCTGACGCCATTGGTGCGATCTCGACTGCATGCGATCAACGGAGAAGCGGTCAAAGTCGAGGAGGAACGGGAGCAAGATGAGCGGCGGGAGGAGAACAAGGAAGAGCGGCGGAAACAGTGGTATCTGTCGCGCGAATACGTCCTGACGTTTCTCGATCAGCTGCCCAAAGGCAATGAGATTATCCGAGGAGCCTGGTGGAAGCCGGGAGAGGCATTCCCCATCCCGCAGGTCTCGATCGAGGAGGAAGCCGCCAAGTCGTTAGGGCTGGAGATCGGCTCCCGGGTGACGTTTGATATTCAAGGCGCCACGATTGATGCGGAGGTGGCAAGCATCCGCAAGGTTGAATGGGGAAACTTTTCGACCAACTTCTATATGATCCTGTCTCCCGGTTCGCTGGACGGCGCTCCATTGACCTATGTTGGCACAATTCATGTGCCGCCTGAGCAGGAGGTGCCCTTGCAGCAGGCGGTAGTTGCGTCCTTCCCAAACGTGAGCGCAATTCATATCGGGGACGTGCTGGAGAATTTTGCCAGGGTCCTGGATCGTCTTGCGCTGGCGATTCGCGCCGTCGCCCTCTTTTGCGTGGTGACCGGAGGATTGGTAATGGCGGCGGCATTGGCGGCAACCAGATATCGACGGTTGTATGAATCCGTGATTCTCAAGGCGTTGGGCGCCACGCGGGGGCTTATCGGGAGGACATTTGCCGCAGAATATGCGCTCTTGGGAATGGTCGGTGGAGTGATTGCAGTCGGACTCTCGAGTGCATTGTCCTGGTTGGTCCTGACCTACATCTTTGATCTGTCGTGGAGTCCGCAGCCCGTCGTCCTCCTCAGAGGCCTTGCGCTGACAGTTCTCCTGACGCTGCTTGTGGGGTGGCTCAGTACCTACCAGATCCTGGGGCAGCGTCCATTGGCGATCCTTCGGCACGAGTAGCACCTGGGAATAGGGGGTTCATGCATATCGGGAATCTAGTTTTGCACGATGCGAAGCGGATTGCTCCCCTGGGTCATCAGATAGAGTTCACCCCGTGCCTCCTGCCGAAGCTGGTCACCTGACCTCTTGACTGGCTGAGCAATGGCCAGCTGACCTCTGTGCGGGCTATCTGCCTAGCAGGTGAAAGCTCCAAACAGATCCGGGGTAAAAGTCTGCATAGAAATAAGTCCCATTGATGGATAGGTTCGCCTGACCGCGGTACAGATATCCGCCGGTGATCGCGCGGGCTCCGTCGTCGTTCTCTCAAGCTGGGCAGCGCCCGGGAGGCTATCGGCGTTGTGTCTCCTGACGGAGCGTCAGGGCGTGGCCTTCGGAAGCCAGGTTGACGGTCGTTTGCCGGAGGAAGGAGAGAACGGAAGCTTACCCGTCGCTAGAGGCGTTGCCGGAGGTATTGCCGCAAGTCGCGACCGTTTCGCTCGCGGAATGCAACTGTGATTCGCAATTGCTCCAAATACTGCTCCAGTGTTTTCCCGCCTAAATCGATCTTGCGGGAAGCGAAGAATTCCCGGACGTCCTGTTCGAGTTCCGGCGTGCACAATCCAGTGATCCCGCCGCACATGCGGCGGAGACCCTGTTTGGGAAACCGTCGATCCATCTGATCCCAGTTGGTCTTTACAAAGGCCCAGCCCTGCTGGCGGCCATAGACGTTGGTCATGACGGCACTGACCATGAACGGTGCGTCCTGCACGCGGATCTCGCCGTTGAGCGTCATGGAGAGGGTCCGGTCGAGCAGCGCCGGTTGTTGGAATGCCGCCAATGAGAACAGATAGCGTCGTTCCTCCTGGGGTGTCGAAGCCTTGCGGAATCGTTCAAAGAATTCCTCGTACCTGGCGACGTCTCCTGTAAAGGCCATGATCGAGACAAGCGCAGGAACGAGGTTGGGATCGACGACCGTCGGCTCTTTTTTCGATAGTGCGTAGAGTTCTCCGGCACGGGCTTGGATTGCCGGGTCGTTCCCGAGCCGGCCCAATGCACCGATCAGTTCACTCCGGAGCTGACGCGTGAGATCGCTTTCGTCCGGTTTCCCGCTCCATCCGACCTCCGTGGCGACCGGGCCGACTCTGGTGCGGACAAAGGCTTCGAGTGCCGGTCGGTCGGCTGGGTCGATGATTCGATTCAAGAACGCGAACGAGTCGATCAGGATGGCCCAGACATTCTTGTCGCGGTCCGCAACGAATTGTCCGGTCAGCTCAAGATAGTCCGTGATCGGCATCAAGCCCGCGACCGCCGTGGCCCACGCATCGTTGACCAGATTGAACCGCTCAATCGCGGCCAGCTTGTCGAGGCCGGCGGCGAGCAGGCGTTTCATTAATGCCGGTCCGTAACGTACCCGATAAAAGCCATGACCGCCTTCATTGATGACCGCATACGTGGTGTTGGCGGTGAGATCGACTTTGGTCTTCGTATCGGTGAGCAGCACGCGCTTGGTTTCACGCTGCTGGTCCGTTAGCGCGCGCAGTCGAATCGGAACGTGCCACATGCCGGGTGACGGATCAGGAAGATAGGTGAACCGTTGTTGAGTCAAGACCAGTTCATGCTGTCCATTGATCTCAGCTGTGATGAGGGGGTAGCCCGGCTGAAAAATCCAGCCGCCCATCAAGTCAGTAACCGGCTGGTTGGCTGCCCTTCCAAGCGAGACCCAGAGATCTTTCGTGTCGGCATTGGCGTACGCGTGCTTTCTTAGATAGGCGCGGACTCCATCGCGAAAGACGGTCGGCCCAATGTGTTGCTCCAGCATGCGCAGAACTGAGGCGCCTTTCTCATACGTGAGAACGTCGAACATGGCATCGGCGTCTTTCGGCGCGCGGACCGGGTATTCGATGGGCCTGGTACTGTGGAGACCGTCGACTGAGAAGGCGGCGGCGCGTGACACGCTGAACGTATCCCACCGCTTCCATTCCGGTTTCCAGTCGTCGACTGCCAGCATCTCCATGAACGTAGCGAAGGCTTCGTTGAGCCAGAGGCCGTTCCACCAGGACATGGTTACGAGATCGCCGAACCACATATGGGCGTTTTCATGAGCCACGACG
>DATIFR010000114.1:0-59831 GCA_035455145.1 Nitrospira sp. | reverse complement strand
ATGCGACTGGCGTTGTTCGCTGTCGATCATGCCGGCGACGGAATCTTCTGGGCCGACATGAAGCAGCGCCTCATCTACGCCAACGACGCGGCTCGCCGTTCACTGGGGTACAATTCCGACGAAATCAAAGCTCTCACGATCGCCGACATCGTGCCTCACCATGATCCGGAGCGGTATGCGCAGTGTCTTGTGCTTCTCAGACAAGGTCAGGTCGTCAACTATGAATCCCAGCATCGGCGAAAAGACGGGACCATCTTTCCTGTCGAAGTGTCCTTGAATTATCTGGAGCACGCGGGGCGTGGGTATACCTGCGCGATCGTTCGGGACATTACGGAACGCAAGGCCGCGGAGACAGCGCTTCAGCAGGCGCATGAGGAACTGGAGCGTCGAGTGAAAGAACGCACGGCCGCGTTGCGGGAAAGTCAGGAACGGTTAGAGCTCATCTTGGATTCGACGGGTGTGGCCACATGGGACTGGGATGTGACGACCGGGGCGGTCCAGTACAACGAGCGCTGGGCCACGAACCGAGGAATGTCTTTCGATGAAGTGATCCCTCATGTGTCGTCGTGGAGTGACGGTGTGCATCCAGAAGATCGTGACCATGTGATGCAAGCCTTGGAGAACTCCCTCGAAGGGAAGATAGAGCCTTTTGAAGCAGAGATGCGGGTCAAGACGGCTGCCGGTGAGTGGACGTGGATTATGGGTCGCGGGCGCGTGATCAAACGCGATGCGCAAGGCAAGCCGCTTCGCATGGCCGGCATCGAGATCGACATCACGGCGCGAAAGCGCGCGGAACGAGAACTCAAAGAAGCTCAGGCATTCGTGCTGTCGGTGCTGGAGAATATTCCCAATATGCTGTTTGTCAAGGAGGCCAAGGATCTTCGGTTTGTGGAGCTCAATAAAGCCGGGGAGGATCTGCTCGGGTACCACCGTAACGAATTGATCGGGAAAACGGATTATGATTTCTTTCCGCGGGAGGAAGCCGACTTCTTCACTCGCAAAGACCGGGAAGTGCTTGAGTCGGGGCGTCTGAAGGATATTCCGAGGGAACCGATTCAAACTAGATATCGAGGAACCAGGATACTCCATACGAAGAAGATTCCACTCTACGATCAGTCGGGAAAACCACGCTATCTATTAGGAATTTCCGAGGACATCACCGAGCGGCAGATGATGGAAGAGGCCTTGCGCGCGAGTGAAGAACGGTATAGTTCACTCGTCTCGCAGGCCACCGACGTCATCTATACCGCAGGAATGGACGGGCGTTTTACCTACATCAACGCCGCCGCTTGTGCGGTCATGGGGTATCGAGAAGAGGAGTTGTTGGGCAAACATTATCTCGAACTCATTCGTCCGGACGCTCGAGAGGCGGCGCAACGCTTCTATAAACAACAAGTAGCCGAGCGGATTCCCAGCACCTACCTTGAGTTTCCAGCCATCACCAAGGATGGCCGCGAGGTTTGGTTCGGTCAACGCGTGCAGCTGCGAGTGGCGGAAGGGCGGATCATCGGCGTCGAAGCCATCACCCGCGACATTACCGCGCGAAAACTCGCAGAGCAGGCCTTAGAAGAGGGGGCCAAGTGCGCAGCATTTGCCGCCGAAGTCAGTCTTCTACTGAACCGCGATGAGCCGCTTGATTCGCAACTCCAGCGTTGCACTGATGCGGCCGTGAAGCATCTCGGAGCGGCTTTTACAAGGATCTGGCTGAGGGAACCCGGCGATCTCTGTGCGGAATGCCATAAGGCTTCCTGGTGCCAAGACCGCACTGAATGCCTCCACCTCCATGCGAGTTCCGGTCTCTCCACAAACCTGAACGGGGAGTACCGCCGTATTCCGATGGGGGCCCTCAAGGTCGGACGAATCGCTCAGGGAGCGGGGGCTCTCTTTACGAATGATGTCGCTCAGGATGAGCGATTGCCAAACAAGGGATGGTTGAAGGATAACGGACTGCGTTCGTTCGCCGGCTTTCCGTTGATTGTCGAGGATCAAGTCTACGGGGTCTTTGCCACATTCGGCCGGGAGGAAATCTCTGAAGCGATGCGTCAAACGATGGAGTCCGTCTGCAACGGATTGGCGACCGCCATTGCGCGCAAACGGGCGGAAACGGAGCGCCAAGCCGCCTATGACCGGTTACGTGAAGTCACTCGACAGTTGGCGCAGGCGGAAGAAGGAGAGCGGCGCCGTATTGCGCGTGAGCTGCACGATGAATTTGGGCAGGCCTTGACCGGCTTGAAACTCGACGTGGCCTGGCTGGCCAAACGGTTGACGCCCATGATATCTGAGAGTCAATCGGCGCATGTGAGCTCCAAGTTTGAGGCCATGCTGGATACTGTGGATGGACTGATCCGGTCTGTGAGAGAAACAGCGGCCGCCTTACGGCCCGGAGTCCTGGACGATCTGGGGCTGGTAGCGGCTATTGAATGGCTGGTTTCCTCCTTTCGTGAACGGACGGGGCTGCCTTGTGAACTGACGGTCGATCCAGGCATTCAGCGGCTCTCACTCGAAGGAGAGTTATCCACGACGGTGTTCCGAAGCGCACAGGAGTTATTGACGAATGTGATGCGGCACGCCCAGGCATCAACGGTCTCGGTGGAGCTGTCGATGGCGGCTTCGCAATTGATCTTGCGAGTCTGCGATGATGGACGGGGCATCCAGGACTGTGAATGGAACGGCACTCATTCGCTGGGGTTGCGAGGGTTGTATGAACGGGTGAAATCCGTCGGCGGAACCGTCACGATTATCGGGGCCCCCGGTGCGGGGACTGAAGCGACGTTGATATTTCCACTGTAGCTCGGGGTCCCGCAGGGGACAAAGGAGTTTTCATGAATATGGTGATTGTTGATGATCATGCCATTGTCCGGATTGGGTTGAAGCAGCTTGTCCAGGATGCCTACCCGTATGCCACAATATGGGAGGCTGGATCCGGTCGGGAAGCCCTGATGCTTTTGGATAAGGTCCGGTGGGACTTGGCCATTCTTGATGTGAATCTTCCCGATCAGAATGGGGTCGAGTTGTTGAAAGCCATCAAGTTGCGCCAACCGTTGCTTCCGGTCATGATGCTGAGCCTTCACCCTGAAGAACAATATGCGCTCCGTGCCCTCAAGGCAGGAGCGGCTGCGTACCTGACCAAGGAGCGGGCACCGGAGGAATTAGTCACCGCTATCAAACAGGTGCTGGCCGGTCGAAAATTCATTACGGCTACCCTGGCTGAACGCCTGGCGACTGTGGCCTTCTCGCCTGTAGAGCAGCTGCCGCATGAGCGCCTCTCTGATCGGGAGTTCCAAGTTCTCTGTGCCATAGGAAAGGGGAAAACTGTGTCAGCGATCGCAGGAGACCTATCCTTGAGCGTCAAAACAGTCAGCACCTATCGGACAAGGTTGCTCGACAAACTGCACATGAAGAACACCACGGAGCTTATTCGCTACACTCTCGACCACACGCTGGTCTAGTTCAACAAGTCATGGTTGACCAAACGAAATGGGGCAGGCTGTAGGATTTATCCTACGACTCGATCGGATCCCGTCCAATTGCTTCATCTGCCCAATGAGATAAAGTTCGACTGATCAATAAGTTACCGCCTACTCCCATGATGTTCGTGAAGCAATCAACCGGCATCGCTTCTGGTCCATTTCTTGAGGGTAGCCGCCTTGAGCCTATGAACATTCTCCTTGTCGACGACCACGCGGTCGTTCGAGTCGGTCTCAAACAGCTGCTCGCTGATGCATTCGATGATGTCAAGATCACGGAGGCCGGTACAGGCCACGATGCGATCCGGCATGTCCAAGAGGCACCATGGGATCTGTTGATTCTTGACATCAATCTTCCGGACACGAATGGCTTGGATGTTCTGAAGAAGGTGAAAGCGATCCGTCCAGCCCTTCCTGTCGTGGTCTTGAGTTTCCACCCTGAAGAGCAATATGCGCTGCGAGCCTTGAAGGGCGGAGCCGCTGCCTATGTCACCAAAGACAGCGCATCTCATGAGTTGGCCACAGCAGTGAAGACCGTGCTAGCAGGCCGGCAGTATGTCACCCCGTCACTGGCGGAGCGGCTGGAGGCGACTCCGGCGCAGGTGGCGGGCAGGCCCCTTCACACACTGTTATCTGATCGTGAGCTGGAGGTCTTGTCGATGATCGGCAGCGGCAAGTCGGTCACGGAGATTGCCGAGGCACTCGACCTCAGCGTCAAGACCGTAAGCACCTACCGTATGAGGCTGCTGTCGAAACTGCAGCTGAAAACCACGTCCGCGCTTATCCGCTACGCATTGACCCATCAATTATAGTTTCGAGTCGCTAAGCTGCTCAGTGCCTGTGATCACTCAGTCGATGTCGGCCACATGGTTGCGTGTATCTTTCCCCTCTCCGCACTACTTGCAGATGGGGTTTTGCTCCTTATTTAATGTCAAGGGAATGGGGAAACCGGTGCTGGTACATGCCTGCGTCCTTTTTGCCGGTGCTCCGTCTTTACAAGTAAGAGGCGGATTTCCCGCCCATGCTGAAGAAAGGAGCTCCCCATGCGTCCCCATATTTCTCTCGATGTGCGCAGCGTGCCACGCTCCGTCGAATTCTATGCAGAAGTATTCGGGCTGTCGCCGCAGAAACAGACGGCCGACTATGCCAAGTTCGATCTGGCGGCTCCGGCGTTGAATCTTTCGTTGGTGTCGTCCACCGGCAGAATCAGTTCGGTGAACCATTTCGGGATCGAGGTCGATTCGATTGAAGAGATCCGGTCATGGAAGCAGCGACTGCAGGAACACGGCCTCCTTGAACGGGTCGAGGAAAACGAGGTCTGCTGCTTTGCCAGGCAGGATAAACTCTGGTTCACAGATCCGGACGGCAATGCCTGGGAAATATTTACGGTGCATGAGCAGTTGCCCGTCCATGGACCGCTCTCGAGCAGCGGTTGCTGCGTGCCGAAGCATGCGGGAGCGGCTGGACCGGCCGCTTGCGTGGCGTCGTAAAGAGCCGGTACCGTATGGGATCACGCAGGCGGGATCTAGAATGGCACAAGACCTGACAGAAATCTGGCGCGAGGTTCACGACAGCCTACGAGGATTTATTGCGAAACGTATGCGAAACGAAGTCGAAGCCGACGATATCCTGCAGGAGGTGTTTCTGCGAGTGCATCGCCGTGTGGATCGTTTGAACGATCCCGATCGCGTTATGGCTTGGCTCTATCAGATTACGCGCAACGCGATCGTCGATTATTACCGGTCGCCTGACCGTCGACGTGAATTGCCTGTCGGCTTGGCCGGTGACGTGGAGACAACCGTTCCGGTCTCCTTACCCTCGGATGACGAATCCGGCCAACTCCGCACGGAGCTGGCAGCCTGTCTTCAACCGATGCTGGATCGATTATCGAAAGACTATCGTGAGGCGGTCATGATGGTTGAACTTCAAGGTCTCACACAAGAGGCAGCGGCCCGCCGCCTCGGGCTTTCGCTATCGGGGATGAAGTCCCGGGTGCAGCGTGGCCGAAAACAACTCAAGCAGATGCTCGACGAATGTTGCCTGATCCAGCTGGATCGCCGGGGAGGAGTTGCGGATTACGAGATCCGCGATGCCGGTTGCGATTCTTGCCGTGGGTCCGAGACATGATCCACCCGATTCTTGGTCGGCTGGTTCCCGTGAAGGGAACGGCCGGCTATATCGTGATTAGCTCGTTTGAGACACTGGGGTATGAAGGCGGTGTCTCGAATCAGGTCAGCGAGACGATCTCGTAACCCTTCTCTGTTCCTTGGTCCAAGGGACTGAGCTCCAGAACGCATCATCAAGAGTCTCCTGCTCCCCGTGTCTCCAGCGCCCACTTGCCTCGTTAAACAGTAAAGCGTAGCCTCGTCTGGAGTCACGGTCGTTCGAGGGGGTGCATGGGCACGCTGACGGCTTCTGTCCGTTGTTGCATTGCTGGTGGTGGTCCTGCCGGCATGATGCTGGGTTTCTTGCTGGCTCGCGCCGGGGTGTCGGTCCTGGTCCTGGAAAAGCACGCGGACTTTCTCCGAGATTTTCGTGGAGACACGCTTCATCCCTCCACGCTTGAGGTGATGCATGAGCTGGGACTACTCGATCGATTCTTGGCCTTGCCCCATCAGAAAGTGCCGCGTCTCAATGCGCGGTTTGGCGACTTGGCGATTACCGTGGCCGACTTTTCGACGCTGCCGACGCGATGCGGGTTTGTGGCCTTCATGCCCCAATGGGACTTTCTCAACTTTCTTGCTGAAGAAGGGCGGCGGTATCCGACTTTTCAGTTGCGCATGAATACGGACGTGACGGACCTCATCGAGGAGGCCGGTACGATCGTCGGGCTACGCGCCGATACCGTGGACGGACCATTAGACGTCCGTGCCGATCTGGTCGTTGGTGCCGACGGACGGCATTCCGTGGTTCGAGCTCGGGCGGGATTGTCGATCGATGAATTCGGCGCACCGATGGATGTCCTCTGGTTTCGGCTCTCGCGACAGCCCGGCGATCCGGTGGATCCGATGGGACGATTCGATGCGGGACGTATTTTCATTATGCTCAATCGGGGCGAGTACTGGCAATGCGGCTTTGTAATTGCGAAGGGGTCGCGAGATCAGCTGGAGGCGAAGGGATTGCCGGCGTTTCGGGAGAATGTGGCAGCTCTGGCTCCGTTTGCGCGCGATCGAGTCGGCGAATTGCACGAGTGGGGGCCCATTAAGCTGTTAACGGTACAGGTCGACCGATTGCGTCGGTGGTACCGAGCAGGGTTGCTCTGCATCGGTGACGCGGCGCATGCTATGTCACCGGTCGGTGGCGTCGGAATCAATCTCGCGATTCAGGACGCCGTGGCCGCTGCCAATATTCTTGCGGGACCACTCTATGAAAGGAATCTGGCAACGGAGCATCTTCAAAGGGTGCAGGTTCGGCGCGAGTGGCCTACGAAGATGACGCAGCGAGTTCAGTTGATGGTCCAGAATCGTGTCATCAAGACAACGCTGGGCAGTACGGGACCGGTGATGCCTCCCTTGGCATTCAAGATCATGGCCCACCTTCCCGTCTTACGCCGGATCCCGGCTCGGATGATCGGCCTTGGGTTTCGTCCCGAGCATGTTCGAACCATAGTCGCTTCATGAATGCGAGAGGAGGAGTTATGCTTCGTCCGATCATCCGGTGGAGTCTAGCCGTCAGCCTCTGCGGAGGCGTGCTATCGGGAGCCCTCACAGGCTTCGCCCAGACGTCGTCGCCGCCTCCTCCCAGTCTGCAGATCCAACCGGCTCCTGCTCCTCAGGTTGGCCCTGCAGCGAATGTGAGCGGCGTCAGCAGTTCTGCGACACCGGCGGGCCCGGTAGCCACACCGGTTCCAGGTGTCGGTACCATTCCAAGCTCGAGCCTCGGGAAGTCGTTCGGGTCGGCCGGCCGAGGCCTTCCGGGCATGCCGGGAGGTCCGCCGGTTTCCGGTACGCCTGGCGGGCAAGATCCTTCCAGCACGTGGATGCGGCCTCTCCAGATCCCGCCGCTCCTGTGCGATCCGGCAACCGACATTCCCTGTTAGCCCGCCGTTCAATTTGACGAGTTTGCCGCACTGATAAAAGCTTTTCTGAACGTCGTCACTTTTTCCAAATACGTCCTGGTCTCTTGGTAGGGCAGGTGGTGCCGCAATTGGTCGTAGACGGCAGCCGGTTGAAGGCTGTTGATCATATTCAGCGCGGCTTCGATTTCTTTTGCGAAGGCGCGCAACACATTCCGAGGGCCGGTGTTGTAGGCGGAAATCACGCAGTATTCGCGTGACACCTGATTGGCGACCTCATCCAGCTGTGTAAAGGTCAAGACGTTGAGATAGGCCGTCCCCAGCTCGACGTTGTTCTCAGGATCGAAGAGGTAGTCGCGCGAGGGGGCGATATCTTTCCCTTTCGCTCGTCGGTACGCCTCTCTGCCACCGCTCGTGGGAACGAGCTGCATCAACCCGTAGGCTGGAGCTGAACTCACGGCATAGGGGTTGAAGTTACTCTCCGTGCGGATGATCGCGAAGACGAGACTGGGACTGATGCGATACTGTTGCGCGAATTGCTGGACCATCGGGCGGTATTTCTCGGCTTGTCGCTGCGGGAGGTTGGCCGCCATTTTTATCGTGACAAAGGCCGCCGTCTTTTTCGTCCCGTCCTGGTCGACTTCCCTCGTACCGAATTTGTTGTCGAGCAAATGTTCCGCGAACGGCTCCGCCTCATTCGGCGAACGAATCGGCTTGCCCTGCTGGTCCAAGACCAGTCCTAGGAGGTACGGCTCCTTGTCCCCCGTCAGCACGATTTCCTTATCGGAGAACAGGTCGACAGCGCGGGGATCTTGAGGTGTCAACAGCGTTGTGACGACGGCGTTTTTCAGACTGCGCCGGGGGGCCTGGTTGTCGACCGTTTCGACGAGGATCTCCCCCTTGTCGAAGTCCACGATGGCGCGGCTCCGGTAGTTCTGCGTGTACTTCACGTATTTCTTCTGTTCAGGCAGCTTGATCTCTTTCTTCCCCCACTTCTCGCCGACCTTGCCGCTGAGCGCATCGTATAACGCTTGGAAGTCGCGTTGGGCGGCGCGCAGGTCTCTGAGGAACGCTTCAGGGTCACGCGTGTACTGGTCGAGCCGCCGTTTGGCGATCTGCGCGGGATCTTTGCCTGCAGCCAAGTCAATGACCGTCTGTCCGGTCCTGCTCGTCACAGCTCTCTCTGCGCCGGTGAGCAACCGATCCGTTGTCTCGCATCCGGACGTGAGGGTTAGGGTGAAGATGGCGAGAAACGCTGCAGGCCTTGTGAGAGAATGCATCAGACTATTTTACACGGATTCTTGCGCCTCACAAGGTTGGCCTCGCGCGCGCTTTTCCTCACGTGATGTGGTTGTTTGTTGCGCTTCGCCGCATCATGCCAGGGGATAAACATGCGTTGTGGTCTCGCAAACCACTGCAGGACGGAGAGAGGTGGATCTCGCGTTGACGAGTCAAGTTCTGATCAGGTAGGCTTCCCGCGATCTCGAGAGATCATTACGCCTCCTGAATTGCGAGGACTCTTCGTGCGAACACGTCAAGTCGTCACGACTCTCAGTCTCGCGAGCCTCCTGACCATGCTCGGGTGGACCGTGACAACCGCGGAACCGTCCTTTGAACAGACGGCTCGATATATCCTTGAAGTCGTCAAGGCCTTCCGCACGGCCTATGTGCTCCAAGTCGTCGAGCATACGAGGGGAGGCGGAACTTCGCCGCAAGAAGACTGGCAAAAGGACGCGCATTTCCTTCCGCTTCCCGCACAATTCGTGAAAGCAGCGGCCGAACAGGTGGAGAGTTTCGATATCGGGCTGATCGGCCTGATACCCCTGAATCCTGCGAACCGTCCCAAGACGGCTGCTGAGACGGATGCGTTGATACAGTTGGAGAAGGACCGACAACGGCGTTTCGTGAGCTTCATGGACGGGGATCAGTTCAAAGCTGTGTCGGCGGACTTGGCCTTAGTGCAATCGTGCGTCGATTGTCACAACCAGCATCCTCGCGCTGCGCGCAAAAACTTCCAGCGGTGGGATGTGATGGGCGCCCTCGTGGTTCGGTTCAAGCGGGATCTTGATACGGAAGGCTTTTCACTCCCGGCAGAACCCCAAAAGCGGCCGCCCGGAACACTTGAGCGACTCACGCCTCCCCCGACGACTGCGCCTCCATGGATTCGGTGACACACTCTCCGAGGACGGAACCGATTTACACCTTGGCGCGCTTCTCTTCGAGTTCGGCCCACCGAGTATAGAGTTGTTCGACGACATCCTGCGCGCTTTCGAGCGCGGCATAGCGGGTGCGGAGCGCGTCGGCATCGGAGACGATCGAGGGGTCGTTGACGGCCGCTCGGCATGCAGCGAGCGCCGCTTCGGCTTTCACAATATTCCCTTCAATCTTGTCCCACTCGCGCTGATCTTGATAGGACAATCCTTTCCGTTTCGGCATGGGGCGTGAATCCACCGCATCGCCGGAGTTTGAGGCAGCGGATGGCTTCCCCGCAGTCTTGCGTGTTTGCGCCGCCTCCCATTGCGCATAATCGGCAAACCATTCGGCGTGACCCTGTCCGTCAAGTGCCAGGAGCGTTGTCGAAACACGGTCCAAGAGCCAGCGGTCATGTGTGACAAGCACCAGCGCACCGGAAAATTCCAGCAGGCTGTCCTCCAGTACATCGAGTGTCGGGATGTCCAAGTCGTTCGTCGGTTCGTCGAGAATCAAGACGTCGGTTGGCTGGAGCATGAGTCTGGCGATCAACAGTCGTGCTTGCTCGCCTCCGGATAACCGTGAGACCGGCAGGTCCAATTGTTCTGGTCTGAACAGAAATCGCTTGGCCCAGGAAGCGATATGGACGGAGCGATCCTGGTAGACGACGGCGTCACCGGCCGGCGCGAGGGCGCGGCGGAGGGTGGCCTGCTGGTCGAGGGACTCGCGATGTTGCTCGAATGTCACGATACGCAGTTTATCGGCATGCATCACCGATCCGCTGTCGGGCTTCAGTTGGCCGGCGAGCAGCTTCAGCAAAGTCGTTTTTCCGCTTCCGTTGGGCCCGAGCAGGCCGAGTCGCTGTCCCGGTCCGAGCCGGAGGTCGAGACCGGAGACGATCGGTTTCCCGCCGAGCGAGAAACTGAGTCCTGTGGTGACGATCAGCTGTTTGGATTTTCGTCCCGATGAGCTGAAGTCGATCCCGGCGGTCGCCTGCTTCTGCCGCGATTCCATTTCCTGCAGTTCATCGATCAATTGCCCGGCGGTATCGATGCGGGATTTGGCTTTGGTCGTACGCGCCTTCGGTCCGCGGCGCAGCCATTCGACTTCTCGGCGAACGCGGTTCGCGAGCGACGCCTGATAATCGGCCTGGGCTGCCAGAGCCGCGTCGCGCTGCTCCAGGAAATCGCTGTAGCGGCCTTTGGCTTCGAACACCCCATGGGGGTAACAGCGATTGAGCTCCAGCATCCTCGTTGCGATCGACTCGAGGAAGCGGCGGTCGTGGCTGACCACGAGAAACGCTTGAGACTCGTTGCGTAACAATCGTTCCAGCCAGAGAATGCCCTCGAGATCCAGATGGTTGGTCGGCTCATCCATCAACAGCACGTCCGGTTCCATCATCAACGAGCGTGCGATCGCCAGGCGTTTCTTCCAGCCTCCCGACAGAACGCCGGTTGACTCGTCTGCGCGAGTGAACTCGCCGAGACTCAAGGCTTTGGCGATGCGCCCTCCATGCTCGTGAGGGTTTAAGCCTTCATCAATGAGGACCTGGGCAAGAACCTCTTCGACCGTGTGGCCGTCCGGGAAGACCGATTCCTGTGGGACGTAGCCGATGCGGAGCTGTCTTCGGGCAGATCTGGTGCCGTCATCCGGATCTTCAAGGCCGGCAAGGATCTTCAACAGCGTCGATTTCCCTGATCCGTTGGGGCCGACCAACCCGACATGATCGCCTTCACACAGCGCGAGCGACAGATCGCGAAACAGCGGCTTCACGCCGTAGCTTTTGCTGATGGACTCGCAACTCAAGAGAATCGTAGGTGGCATGGCGGCGTAAACGTAATCAGTCGATAGTGTGATGATAGACGATAGGCAGGACTGATGGGGTCAGGCTGGATCGCAACGAAGTCAGTGTACGGGGTAGGCCAGGAGAACTGCAAGTAGGTACATGGGGTTGCGGTTGGTGCTGGGTCGGGTCGCGATTACGCGCGAGCCCGACCCGACGATGCACGAACTGCTACTGTTTCACGATCTCCAACAGCTCTACTTCAAAAATCAACGTGGCGCCGGGCTTGATATTCGGCGGAGCGCCTCGGTCACCATAGGCAAGCGAGGAGGGGCAGACCATTTTGCTCTTGCTCCCCACCTTCATTTGCTGCACCCCCTCCGTCCAACACTTGATCACCTGGTTCAGCGCGAAGGTCGCCGGCTCACCCCGCTTCACGGAACTGTCGAAGACCGTTCCATCAACCAGGGTCCCATGGTAGTGGACCTTGACCGTGTCGGTGGCTTTCGGTACCGGGCCTTTTCCTTCCTTGAGCGTCGTAATGAGGATTCCGGACTCGGTTTTCTTGGTGCCTGCTTCCGCTGCCGCTTTTGCCATGTAGGCCGTCCCCGCTTTCTTTTCACCCTCGGCAAGCGCTCCTATGCGTGCCTGTTGGAGTTGCTGGATCTTGGGACCGAATGCTTGAAGGTCGACCTTCTGCGGCTTCTTCAAGACGCCGTCAGTGATGCCGGTCTTGACCATCTCGAGTTCAGACTCGTTGAGGGTAAAGGCACCAAGCGATTGGCTGATGGCCAAGCCCAGCGCGTAGAGAGTTTTTTGGTCATCGGTGGTGGGGTCAGCCGCCGTGGCTGACGTTCCCATTCCGATGAAGAACAATCCGAGTACGATTGCAATGAGAGTCCGCATGACCTGTCCTTTCGTGACAAATTTCAAAAAGATCTGGGCCCACAATATGACACCCGGCGGAGAAGCTCAACACTTTTTTAGGAGTCTGACCGCTGGAGGAACGGGATGCCCCGAGTCGCTGGACGAGAGCCTCCGGCCCTCTCTTTCATACGGAGTACCACAGGTATGGAGAGACGTCTGCGATCAATTGCATACGAGGCTGCTCCGGAGTTGACAAGGCACTTCTTTCTTGCGAGAAAGTATGCCGGGTACGCGAACGAGAGGGAGAGAGCATCCCTCATTTCTTGTCATCAAAGGAGGACTCAACGATGAATCGTGCGACTGTGCAGCTTTCAACAGCGGTCATCGCCTTGGCATTTGGGCTAACCACATTCGCCCAGGAGCCAGCTCCTGCGCCGACAGCACCACCGACTTCCATTCCGGCCCCAGCTCCTGCGCCGGCTCCTATGCCCGCTCCTTCTTCCGGGGAGATGAAGCAGGAGGGAGAGAAGAAAATGGGTGGGGAGCGCCACCGCGACAAGGCGGAGCGGAAAGCAGAAAAAGAGCGTCGCAAAGCCGAGCGAAAGGCCGAGAAAGAGAAGCGCAAAGCCGAAAAGAAAGCTCGCAAGCACGGCCGTGACAAAGAGAAAGACGGCAATAAAGACGATCTGGACAAGAACGACGGCAAGAACTAATTGTCGATTGTCATTGCAGGGTGCCGGATTCAAAGCCGGCCCCGGCCCTCTCCGATGTTGCGCCTTCATGCGTGCGAAGGTACACTGCACCCCCAACCTGGTTCGTGTTCGATTCCTGCATGATCCTCATCTTTGTCATTCTCTATCTCTTCGTCTCCGTCAGCATCGGACTCTACGCTGCAACCCGTGTGCGTAATGCGAAGGATTTTGCGGTTGCAGGACGGAGTCTCCCGCTTCCCGTCGTCATGGCCACGGTATTTGCGACGTGGTTTGGCGCTGAAGCGGTGATGGGAATCTCGGCGACGTTTGCCAAAGAGGGTCTCCGCGGGGTGGTCGCCGATCCATTCGGCTCCAGCCTTTGCCTCATCATTGCGGGACTCTTCTTTGCGCCTCGCTTCTATCGGCTCAATCTGCTGACTGTCGGCGACTACTATCGGCTCCGGTACGACCGTCGTGTGGAAGTGCTCTGTACGCTCTGTATCGTCGCTTCCTATCTTGGATGGGTTGCGGCGCAGTTCAAGGTGCTCGGATTGGTGTTGAACGTCGTCACGGACGGAGCAGTGAGTCAGAAGCTTGGCATGGTCATCGGCGCATTGATCGTCTTGACCTATACGACCTTCGGCGGGATGTTCTCCGTTGCGATTCTCGACTTTGTGCAGATTTCCGTCATTATAGGCGGGCTGCTCTACATCGTGAGCGTCATGAGCGACCTGACCGGCGGCGTCGGTACAGTGATTGCCCATGCCGCGCAGGCCGGGAAATTGGAGTTCTTTCCTCCGGCCACACTGAACGCGTGGATTCCTTTCATCGGCGCGTGGGTTACAATGATGCTCGGCTCGATTCCACAGCAGGACGTCTTCCAGCGCATCACCTCCGCGAAGAACGAACGCACGGCGGTTCGGGCATCGTTGATGGGCGCGGCGCTCTACTTTTCCTTTTGTTTCGTGCCGATGTTTATCGCGTATTCGGCGTTGCTGGTCGATCCCGAGAAGTTCGGGGCGTTATTGCAAAGGGATTCCCAACTGGTCTTGCCGACCTTGATCGTGGAACATACGTCAGCGTTCGCGCAGGTGATGTTTTTCGGGGCTGTGCTCTCCGCCGTTATGAGCTGTTCAAGCGCCACGCTCCTGGCTCCATCGGTCATCCTGAGCGAGAACGTGATCAAAGGAATCATGCTCCACATGGATGAGTGGGCTCTGTTACGGACCATGCGGATCGTGCTCATCTGTTTTGCCGCCGTGGTGCTGGCGATCGCCCTCTGGTCGGACGCAACCATCTACAAGCTGGTCGTGAACACCTACAAGGTGACCTTGGTGGCTGCCTTCGTTCCGTTATGCGCAGGGCTGTTTTGGAAAAAAGCCACCTCCTGGGGAGCGCTCTGTGCCATTGTCACAGGGTTGATTGTCTGGTTGGGCCTGGAATTCTTTGGTTCCGACAATCCGGTCTGGCCGGCTCAGTTAGTGGGATTGCTGATGGCTACAGTCGGCATGGTTGTGGGTTCGCTGCTGCGTCCCGACCAGAAGGTCCGGGCGTAACCCTCCGCGAGCCTCGACGCCTCGTCCCGGTGCGGCGCAATCGCTTTCCCACTCGCGCTCACGTATGCTGAACAAGATGCTCACGCGGCTGAGTCATATCCTGCGCTCACCCTGGTTCTTTCGCGGGGGGCTGATTGTCGCTGGAATGGTCGTGCTCCTGATCGCCGGGCTTGCGCTCTACGGGGCCTACCTTGCGACGTTTCTTGAATTACCCAAGAGCGAAGATCATCCGCCATTGCGCCTCTATACCGCCCCGTTCCAGCTCAAGTCGGACCTTTCCGTGAGCGCCGCGCGATTGCAGGAGCGATTGCAGCGGCTTGGTTACAGGGCGGTCAGCGGGTCGGTGGCGGCGCCGGGCGACTATCAGCTCACCCCGCAGAGCCTCACGATTTATTTGCATGCCCAGCCGGAGAATCTGACAAAGGCCAGCATCGTTTCCCTGGAGTTGGAACAAGGCCATGTCACCCAGGTGTTGTCGGAGCCGGACCGGAGCCCGATCTTTCCCGTCTTTCTCGAGCCGGAGCTCATCAGCGGATTGCGGGGTACTTCGCGTCAAGTGCGGGAATGGATTCCGCTATCTCAGATTCCTCCGCGCCTGGTTGACACGGTGTTGGCGGTTGAGGACCGTCGATTCTATTCGCACATTGGGATCGATCCGTTCGCCATCGGGCGCGCGGTCTGGAGGAACCTGACCAAAGGCGGGGTGGTGCAGGGAGGCAGCACGATCACCCAACAACTGGCGAAGAATCTTTTCTATTCGCCGCAGCGAACGTTTGTTCGAAAGGTGAAGGAAGCGCTCGCTGCCGTGGTGCTGGAGACCAAATACCGGAAGCAGGAAATCCTTGAAAGCTATCTGAACGAAATCTACCTGGGGCAGGCAGGATTCGTTTCGATCTATGGAGTCGGGGAGGCGGCTCATCGGTATTTCGGGAAGTCGCTGGACGAACTGACAGCCGGAGAGATCGCGATGATTGCGGGCCTGATCAAGGGTCCGAACACCTATGCGCCCACGAAGCATCTCGAGCTAGCCCAGCAGCGTCGCGACGTGGTGTTACGGCTTCTGCGGGATCAGGGGCACCTAAACGAAGAGGAATGGAAGATTGCTGTCAACCAGCCGGTACGCGTTGCGCCCCCCGACGATGTCTTGGCCGATGCACCATATTTTGTGGATACGGTCTTGAGGCAGGTCGAAGACGCCATCGGGACGCCATTACCGGAGGGACTGCGCATCGATAGTACCCTCGATCCACTGGTGCAGCAGGTTGCGGCCGAGGGTTTGGAGAATGGGCTGGCAAGGCTCGAGCGAGCCTATCCGGCGCTCAAAAGCTCTGAGCAGTCGCTGCAGGGAGCCGTGGTGGTGCTCGAACCATCGACGGGGGCGATCCTCGGGCTGGTCGGAGGACGGGACTACCGCGTCAGCCAGTTCAATCGAGCGGTGCAGGCGCGTCGCCAGGCCGGCTCGCTGTTCAAGCCGTTCGTCTACCTCGCGGCTTTTGAAGCGAGTCGAATGGGAAAACAGCCGTACCTGACGCCTGCAAGTCTGATCGCCGACGAACCGGTCACGTTCGAATCGGAAAACGGGACGTGGTCTCCTCAAAATTATGACCGTCAATTTCGTGGGAACGTGACGATACGTAGCGCGCTGGAACAATCGCTGAACGTGCCGGCGGTGCGGGTGGCGAAAGCGGTGGGGACACAGCCGATTCTCGAGATGATCCGTCAGCTGGGGGTGACGACGGCGTTGACCGATGATCTTTCCATGGCGTTAGGAAGCCCTGCCGTGTCGTTGTTGGAGATGGTGGCAGCCTACGGGACTGTGGCTAATGGAGGCATCTGGGTTCGGCCGACGAGCTTGCGCGCGACTTCCGACCGAGAAGGCACGGCCTTGTGGAGTGCGGCTCCCGATCGGCGTCAGGCCGTGTCGCCTCAGGCGGCTTATCTTGTCACCTCCCTCCTGGAGGGCGTCATACAGCGCGGGACCGCGACAA
The DNA here is from genome assembly GCA_035455145.1 of Nitrospira sp. GTDB lineage: Bacteria > Nitrospirota > Nitrospiria > Nitrospirales > Nitrospiraceae > Nitrospira_C. Next base: position 43,273 of record DATIFR010000114.1, on the reverse strand, counting down.
AGGCCAAAGTGTTGGGTCTCAATGGTGCGATTGCCGGCAAAACCGGAACGACCGACGGGTATCGCGATGCCTGGTTCGTCGGCTACACTTCGGATGTCGTCATCGGTGTCTGGGTAGGATTCGACGATGAACGGGCGGTACGGTTGACAGGCGCTCAAGCGGCGTTGCCGATCTGGATGGAAATCGCCAGGCGGATGTTGCCGGATCATGCGCCGCCGTTCCCCCGACCGTCGGGTGTACTTGTGCGGGCGATCGATCCCAAGACAGGACAGCTCGCGACCTCTCAATGTCCCGAACAAGTCGACGAAGTGTTCATCGAGGGTACCGAACCGGACGTGTATTGTGAAATCCATGGCGGCGGCATCTGGGAGCGACTGCGGCAGACGTTCGGCTTCTCGTGATTGGATTGCGAAGGGTCTCATTCACTTTCGCCGGTCCGAACCGTAATTCAACAATCTGCTAGGTGCTCCCGGTGGGATTGATGTAAGCTGACAGTGAAATTCGAGCTGGAAGGAGCCACGCATGAAGAAAAATGGATTCGGAGGCGACGACAACATCACTCTCTTGGCCAAGGGGGTGCAGCTCAAGGGAGAAATTCGTGTCGAGGGGACCGTGCGGATTGACGGCCGCCTCGATGGCGACATCCACACGAAAGGCCAAGTCATCGTCGGCGAAGATGGTCTGGTCCAGGGAACCATTGCTGCGGGAACCGTGGTCAGCAGCGGCCGAATTAAGGCAACGGTGACAGCGGTCGAGCGGGTTCAGCTGCTGAAGACGGCAATCCTGATCGGCGAGGTCCATACGCCGGTGCTGATGATGGAAGAAGGTGCGAAGATTCAGGGGGTGACAGATATGGGTGTCACGGCCTGGCCGGATGAGTTACCCAAGTTGCCCGGAGCGGTTCGCGACCTCTCTTCACACCGCGCCAAGCAAGGGGTCGTTCTCGACAAGGAATCAAACGGGTAATTCCCCCTCGTGTGATTCGGTGTCGATGGCGAGCGCCGGAACCTTCATTTCGCCCATCGATGAGAGTGTCTCCACGCCTTCCCGCCGTCTTGGTCACTCGATCGGAATCGTAATCGCGATTCCGCCCATCACGTCGTTCAATTTGAAATCTCGTTTCGGGCTGAGATGATGGCTGTTGTGACAGTTGACGCAGGCGCTCGACACGGCGCGGTCTGGATAGATCGCCTGGAAGTATTGTTTGCGTCCGCTGGTGACGATGCCCGTCACCGGCGCATCCGGCGAGCGATTCAACGATTCCAGTGCCTTCCGCTCGAAGTCTGTCGACGGCGCATTCCGTTGATAGATCGGGGACAGTCCGATGAGCCGATAGCGGATTCCCTGACCGCTTTCAGCGACCAGCCGTCCTGAATGTTGTAGAAACTGAGCCGGGAGCGGGAGCGCATTCTCCTGTTCCCAATGTTCCGCCGCCGCCACGATTCCTTTTTCCTGCAAGCGATTGACGATCTGGGTCGTATAGATGGTCCGGTGCGCCTGAAGCACGGCATGCACGAAGCCTGCGACCTTCTCCGGCGGGATTCCAGCTGTCTTGAGTTCTTCCTTGGCGGAAGAGCCCACGGTCCCCCACCACAGTCCAACGGTCAGGAGCGCGATGGTTGCGACGGCAGCACGCGAGATTCCGAAGCGGTCCATGGCACCTCCTTTGACGAGGGCGTAGAGGAAAGAATCGGAAGCGTCACCATGCAGGATGTGCCGGTCCCTTCGACACTCTCCAACTGAATATCGCCACCGAACTTTCTGATGATGCGGCGCGCGACGGTCAATCCCAAACCGGATCCTTCGCCCTGGCCTTTGGTCGTGAAGAACGGGTCGAAGATTTTCGAGAGATGTTCTTTCGGAATGCCGGGGCCTGTATCCGCAATCGTCGTCACGACGGATGTCCCGGCCACAACCGTCGAGAGGCGCAACAGCCCCCTTCCTTTCATGGCCTGGACTGCGTTCATCAAGAGATTGGTGAATGCCTGTCTGAGTTGGTCGGGAAGTGCCGACACCGTAGTGTCTCCGGCGTACTGTTTCGCGACGGTCAGTTCGGGAGTGCCCAGGCTCGCCGTGATCGTGGCGAGGGCCTGATCGAGTTCCCGTTCAAGATGAACGGACTGTCGCTGATCCGACGTTTCGCGTGCGGCGACGCCGGTGAAATCTCTGATGATCGAAGCCATCCGTTTGCCTTGCTGTACGATGTCCTGTGCGTATGATCGGATTCTGGCCGGGTCGCATTCTTCCTGCAGCGCTTCTCCCAGGCCTAAAATGCCGAACAACGGGTTGTTCAGTTCATGACCGATCCCGGCGGTGAGCACTCCCAGGCTTCCTGACTTTTCCGCCTGAATGAGCTTCTCCTGCATACGGCTATCGTCGGTACTGTCGCGGAGGACAAGGCCGATGCGGTCTGATTCTCCTGGCCGCCCGATGACCCGGAACCACTGATACTGATAAACGTGCGCGTCCAATCGCAATTCGCCTTGCCGCTCGCGTTGAGTCGCGCCTGTGCCCGGGGCGAGCGGATCTCTGACATGATCGACAGCAGCCGACTCTTCAATCTTTGGCAGGGAGGCCGTTCCTGCCATCTGATGCTTCCAGAGCTCCTGCCGTAGCCGCTCCTGCTGTGAGGATTCGACAGGCAGGATATCAAAGAGCCGTCCGGTGGAGGCGGAATCCTCAGCCAGCCCGAAGGCCTGACGTCCTGTCCGGTTGACGTACTGCACGGTTTCCTGGTCGTCGACGATCAAGATGGGCGTCGGCACCGCATCGAGAATTTGGTCTGTGGATCGTTGTAAGTACTGCACTTCCTGCGTTTTCAACGTGACTTGATCCGTTAGACCAGCGAAGGCCGCCTCCAGTTGTTTGTTCATGCGGTTAAATTCTTCCGCGAGCGCTTCTAGTTCGTCGCCGGTCTTGATGTTGATGGATTGCCGCAATTCCCCACGGCCGATTGATTGGGCGGCCTGTTGCAGTTGACGAACCGGCGTCACGATACGGATTGCCGCCAGGTAGCCCAGCGTGGCAAGCAAGCCGACGGCAATGAATCCGAACACGGTCATCCATGTGAACAGGTGTCTGATAGGAGAGAACAATTCGTCGGATGATTGCCAGACGAACGTATGCCAGGAGCCTCTCTCGTAAGCGCCGTTGGTCGCGCGGCTCGTTTCGGGAAGCGGCGCGAATCCGATGATGGAGGAGGAGCGACCGCCATGGCCGTCGCTCGGCGCGCTTGTCCAGCCCGGGTGCATGGGGGTCACCAGAGGGATCAAGCTGCTATCCGAGAGGCTGACCCCGGTGGGAAGAATCGGGCAGCTCATGACCACGCCCCGGCTGTCGATCAGCATGACGTGTCCGGTCTTGCCGAATCGAATCGGTTGGGTGGAGGGGGAGAAAAACTCCTTGGCGTCGATGACGCGGTGCAAGACTCCGACCGCCTCGTACCGGAGGCTGTCCATGATCGGAAGCGAGATCGTAAATGCGTAAGTGCCGGCCCGGTCGTCGTAGTGTACATCCTCGATATAGAGCTGCCCGATGCCCTTATTGAAGGCGCCTTGCCACCACGCCGTCTTCCCATGAGAGAAGGGCGGCTTGGTGGTGAGGGCACCGGCGAGGTCTCCACGAATGTCCGTGACGAAGAACATCTTGGTTGCGCCGCGGACGACTTGCGGGATCAATTGGTCCGGTTCACTGCGCGCTCCCGAGTAATACTCACGCAGGAGGTTCGCGATGGGATTTTCGGTGAGGGCTTTCAATGTGGCAGGGTCTTGGGAATCCCATTTGCGTCCGAGGTCGTCGTAGGAGGCCGAGGTCGCGGGGTCTTGCAGCGCATCGCGCCTCCGTTCCAGCTCGCGCACGATGAACGGGTCCGTGGTGATCCGGGAGCTGCGGGCGATTTCTTCGGCCAAGAGAATGTCGATTTTTCTCGCCGCTTCAGTCGCCAACGCCTTAAAGCTTTCTCCGCTGACCTCTTGGATTTCTTTGGACCCCTGCCAGAACGCCATGCCGAGGCCGACGAGCAGAGGGACGACGCCGACCAGCAGCATCGAGACGATCAGTTTGGTCTGGAGTCTCCACCCGCGGGTCGAAGATGAGGATTTACCGGGCGGCTGAGTCACGACGGAGCCTCTGGGACGGGAGGAAAGGTGATCGTAAATGTCGTGCCGTGATCGACGCGGCTTTTGACCGCGATCTTTCCATGCATCTTGGTGACGATGGTCTTTACGTTGTAGAGGCCGAGCCCCGTGCCTTTCCCCGGCTCCTTCGTGGTAAAGAACGGCTCGTAAATCTGTCCCAACATTTCCTTAGGGATGCCGCATCCGGTATCGGTTATTTGGACCGTCACCCCGCCGTCGGATATTGCCGTGGCGAGCGTGAGCATGCCACCCCCATGATCCATTGCGTGGACTGCGTTCGTAATCAGGTTCACGAACGCATGCAGCAACTCATCTGCATTCCCCTTGGCCACGGCTCCTTGCTGGTATTCCTTAAGCACCGTGATATCGTGAAAACTCACCGCATAGCGGGCGATCTTGAGCGCTTCGTCCAGACGTCCGTTGAGATACACCATCGTCTCACCGCTGTCCGACTTTCTCCTGGCATATTGCGTGAGATCCCGGCAGATGGCGCTGGTCCTTCGCACGGCACCGATAATCTCGCGAGCCTGTTCGTGGATCGTGTCCAAGTCTTTCTCGTCTGCAAGATTCTCCGCCAGTCCCATGATCAATTGTAGCGGGTTATTGATGTCATGTGCGATTCCGGTGGCAAAGGAGCCGATGCCGGCTAATTTCTCGGCATGAAACAGCTCGGCTTGAAGCTTGGCTTCATGTTGGGCCAATTCCCACAATACACGCGAGGCCGGTCCACTCAGCACTTCGGCTTCAGGCCGTTTATTCGCGTGAACAAACCGTTCCATCGAAGGGTCGCCAGTGACATCCATGATCAGGTTGATCCCGTCATGGCTGACGAGTTCCTCCGCCTGAGCGACAACGGGAATACCGAGGTCTTTCGCGCGTTGGATCCCAGGAGCGCGCAGGTCGCGATCAGTAATGCCTACGATCTCGATCGAAGGAATCTGATGGAGGAGGTCAAGAAGAGCGCTGCCTCCTCGTCCTGCCCCAAGGATCGCCACTTTGGTCGGCGCGATTTTTGACACGACAACTCTGTCCGTCAGGTGTTGCACCGCGTTCACCTCCGGAGGAGGGGAGGCCAGCTGGCTGGTCCTCCCCATTGTGTCATGCACGAGAGCCATTTAGAGGTGCGCTAATTCTCTCTGCTCCATGGCCCGGCTCACGGCCTCTCGCAGTTTCTCGCCTTCCACCGGTTTGACGAGGTAGTCAACGACGCCTTGGCGGAGCATGGACGTGGCCATTTCTGTGTCAGGGAAACCGGTGAGGACGATCACCGGCACGCGCGGATAATTGCTGCGGAAGTACGCGATCGCTTCGACGCCGTTAATCTTCGGCATGCGGATATCACAGATGACGACGTCGAGGAGCAGCCTGTTCTCACCGGCATTGATAGTCTCGATCGCCTTTTCGCCGTTTTCCGCTTCCAGCACGTCATAGCCGGCCTTCTGCAGAGTCATGCGGACGACCTTCCGGATATCCGCTTCATCATCCACTACCAGCACACGCCCATTTGTCTCCTTGTCCCCCATAAAAAACCCCGATGTAAATTCGTTCATAGCACCCTCCTTTAATGTGACTAGTAAGTTAATCGTTCCGCTCCTCTTCGCTCTGTCCGACGGTTTGCTTCAGGACTCTCATCTCTCTTGCCTGTCTGAGTACACAGCAACTGATGTGCCATGAGAATAGATGCGAAAATGTCCTTATTTATCAGTATATTTTAACGAGTCTCCACTACAAGCAACTGGCAGCTGGTTTGTATGCACCACCATTGGTAGATATCCACCACCAGGTTGTTTCTGTATTCGCATCATCATGGTGTGCCGACCCTCGTCACCAGATGCGGTGCAGGAGCAGTAGTGAACTCAGTAACACTGTGATCGCGGTCAAGGTCATCATGCTCGTCATAAGTCGCCTCCTCCGTAAACGATCAATCTTGCCGATCTTCATTCCCAAGATCTGTACCAAGGGGAAAGCATGAGCGTTATCCGGTGAAATCCCTTTTGTTGTTGGTGCGTTGGAGTGGTAGCAGCTGCCAAGGAAGGATGCAAAGAGCGATGAGAAGTTGAAGTATATCGAATCAGATGTGATTCAGCGCTGGATCACATTGCGACCCCTTATTTATTGCGTCACGTGGTTATTGGGCGAGCTTGCCCGAATTGCCTTTCAGAAAGCCGCTACGGTATCCTGCATAAAAATAGGAGGCACAGTGATATCTCAAGAAACGTTAACGGACTACATCCGGCGCGCGATGCCGGATGCCATGGTTACCATGACTGACCGGACCGGTACGATGGATCATTTGAAGGTCATCGTCGTGTCCGATACCTTTCACGGTAAAAATTTGCTTGATCGACATCGCCTGATTTATCAGGCGCTTGATGCACCGATGAAAGACGGACGTATCCATGCCCTCGAGTTGACCGCGAAAACCAAGGACGAATTATAAGACGCATCCCGGTTTGGTATCGCGACATTTTAAGAAGGAGGCCGACGATGGCAGAAACAATGGAAGAGGAAATTCAGAATGAAGTCAAAGCCCACAAGATTCTCATCTATGGGAAGGGTACGAAAACCATGCCGATGTGCGGGTTCACCCGGGAAACGATGCAATTCTTCGACAAGTACGGGTACCCGTATGAAGTCATCGATGTGCTCTCGCAGCCGGCGAAGAGAGAAGCTCTCACGAAGATGACGAACTGGCCCACGCTGCCAAAAGTGTTTATCGACGGGACGTTCTATGGCGATACGGATGTGTTAGACCCGATGGCGGCTAAGGGCGAAATGGAGCCGCTGTTGAAGAAGGCGTTTGGGAAATAGAGACGGCGTCTGGCCGATTCGCTTCATTGCGGGCTCGTTGAGCTGCTGTAGCTGCCCGTCAACCGGCTGCGGTTCCTCGGCATCCCCGAAATCAGAATGTGAAGGTTTACGATCAGCACCTTCCCATGAAACGGAAGGTGCTGTCGGACCTCGCTCGGTTGCCGCGCAGGCACATCAGCGTGGCTCGCCTGCAAAGTCGCTACCCGCCCATCCCGCCGACTCTCTTTCTTGATGACGGGAAGAGGACAAGTCGTGTCCCGCCCTCTTCGGCGATGGCGGCGTCCGTATCCGCTCGTCTGCCTCTCACGGGGGATCGCGCAACGGCTAGGGGATGGAGAGGAGAGCGGCTGTCATGCTCTTGTGCTCGCGCAACGCACGGCCGGCCTGGAAAACGCGGCATCTTGGCGCCGCGAGGGTGGGCTGGTGAGAACGGAAAACAGGCCTTCGGCCTTCCTCGGACGCGTGCAGTGAGAGCACAACACACCCCCGCTACTTCGGAGTCTTCTTATTTTTAACTTCGGAAAGCCCGGTCGCGATGCCTAAGAGCGCATAGGCTTTGTCGGAAGGAGAAGGCAGACCGCGAGCCCATCTGAGCGCTGACTCGGTGGCGGCGGTCTGGGTCTGAAGTGCGCTAATCTCTTTGATCAACCGAAGCCGTTCTGACGATAGATTCAGTTCATTGGCCGTTGCGATCGCACTGGCGAGATCGCCTTTCCTCGCGTACGCTTTGGCGATGGCTTCCTGTGCCTGACGGATGGCAACGTCAAGGCTCTGTACCTTTCTCCATCGAGAGTCATCATCTGGATTCTGACCCTCCCGAAACTTCTCTGCGAGGTCCAAGAGCTCTTGCTTTCTTGCCTTCCGCTGCCGCTCTGTTTCAACGAGTGCAAGCGTGGTCTTCGCGGCTTTGATGTTTCCCGTATCGGCTTGTGCTGTCGTGATCGCGCTGTAGAGCAGGGGGTGCTCTGATTGCATGTCCTGAAGACGCTCGACTGTTTCTCGCGCCTCTTGCGCTTTGCCGGATTTAACCAGCTGGACCAAGACATCTGAAACGGCAACTTCGTAAGTGCTCGATCCTGGGAATTCTATATTAAATGCTGGCTTCAGCTGGAGTGCTGTATTGAAAGCGCCTGCTATGTCTCCCTGTTTGGCCTGCGTTCTTACAATATCATGAAGCGCGGAGATGCGATGCCCATCCTTCTCGATGGACTTGGCTGTGTCGATGGCGGCGGGCGCATCGCCGGCCTCCGCCATACCGGCGGCGATATGCCACAGGATATCGGCCCTGGTCCATTCGTTGATTGTCGAGCGGGCCGATGTCGCCGCTTCCTGTAAGAGGACCACCGCAAGAGGCTTGGACCGCAGCTGAATGTGGCGGGTCGCGAGTTCCAAAAGGGCGCCAGCCTTCGCATGACCAGGCTTAATGGCCGAAGCCGCGACCTGGGCATCTGTGAATCGACCTTGCTGGATCCGGGCCTGGACGATGCCCCACTGGGCATATTGTTGAGCCCCTTCATCGAGACTTGAAACGATTTCTTCGACCTCCCCCCCAGCGCTTCCTTTCAGAGCCCGACTGCCAACGATCTTCATGAGCGGGTAGGGATTTTCTCGAACTATGCTCAACGCGGTTTGGACAGCTCCTGGGATATCGCCGTGTCTGGCTTGGGCGTCAGCGATGCCTGCCGTGGCTATGTCGACAATCGCGAGAGACTCCTCCTTGGATCGCTCTTTGATTCGGAATAGTGTGCGGAACGCTTCTTCCATGTTTCCTGTGTTTGCATGCGCAATGGCAAGTTGCCCAAGGGCATTGGCGGCAGCAAGTTTCCCTTCCCGTGAAGAGCGGTCTTCGACTAAAATTTCGGCATACATTCTTTCCACCTCATCGACCCGACCGGCTTTTGCATAGACGGAAGCCAGATGGGCAAAATGGTGGACCCTGTTCGGGAAAGTGGGAAACAACTTGAGTGTTTCCACGGCTCCTGCCGGGTCGACCGCAATCTGCTCGAGTACAATGCCGTTCAACGCCCGTGATCGTTCGTCTGGTTCTTGGATGGAGGACGCGACTGCTCGTGCTTCGAGAAGGAGTTTCCCCGGCTGAGCTGGCTTGTTGGGTAGGGCTGCCCCAGCTGAGTTGGTACAGACAAAGAGGCTGAAAAGAACAAGAGAGAGTCTACATGCTGCACGGCTATGGGTAACGACGTTGCCCGTCATCGTTTCGCTTCGGGTGGCGGCCAGTTCATCTCTGTGTGCCTGCCGCAGTAGAAGCAGGCCAGCCGATAACGGGCTTTGCGGCGGGGATTCGGCATGGAAATAAAAGTAATGGGAGTATCGTCGTAGGGGCAGGTCGGTTGATCGTGGAGTAGATGCACCTCGGCCATCATGGTGATGGAAGCGTCATCCCACGGCGGCTGGTTCTGTTCCGTTCCCGTAATGTGTTCCTTCATGCGACAACGTTCGCACTCGGCTTCATAGGTTTTTATGCGGGCATTGTGCGGGGTGAGATCGACGACATCCATTGGTCCGCCGCAACCGGGTTTGGCACAGGTCAAATGCTCATGCTGGAGCGCCTGCACAAATCGATGATGGGCCTGCCGTTCCTGCTCTGTTTTCATGATGTCTCCCTCACGCTCCTTTCTTCGTCTTTCCTAGGAGGCTGGGTGGTCTTGGCTCAACTGCGCGCATCCAACGAGGGCCTTCTGAGGCCGCGCGTTGCGCGAGCACAAAGATAAGACCACCCAGCCTCCTCATATCCCCCACGCACCGCTGATTTGGATGTTCGCGCCGTTCACGTAGCGAGCTTGATCGCTCAGTAAATATCGGACAGCCGCGACGGTATCTTCAACGGTCCCGATGTAGCCGGCGGGAATCCGCTTGGTCATGCCGGCCAGTTCCTCGGGCGGCGCACTGCCGGAATCGATGAAACCGGGCGAGACGGCATTGACAGTGATGCCGTGCGGCGCGAGCAGCTTGGCGAGCGTGCGGGTCAGAATCAGCACCCCGGCTTTGGCAATATAGTGGGCGGTGACATCCGGCTGGGAGATCATCTGATCGGCATTGGCCATGCTGAAATTCACGATCCGACCAGATTTGCGGGCTTTCATGCCCGGAGCAACAGCCTGAGCTAAATAGAAGATGGGGTGGAGGTTTCCCTCGAACATCTCGTTCCAGCCGGTGACCGTTTCTTCGAACAAGTTTACACGATGATAGGGGCCGGCACCGTTGATCAAGGCGTCGATCTGCCCCCATTCCTTTTCAACCCGCGCGATGAAGTTCTTCGCGGCCACGGGATCCGACACGTCACAGCGTATCGCCAAGGGTTGCCCGCCTCTCTCGGTGATGGCTGCGGCGGTCTTCTTGGCTTCGGCTTCGCTGGTCCGATAGCAGAAGGCGACGTTCCATTGTTGTGCAGCAAGGTCGAGCGCGATTCCGCGCCCGATTCCTTTGGCTCCTCCGGTGATGACAGCGACATGAGAACTCATGATCACTCCTTATGTTGCCCTGGACCGTAGTCGTTTAGCGATCAGTTGGAGCGCGCCGGCGGTCCGGCTTGAAAAAGATTGTTCATTCTTGGGCTTCTTGGCATCGAGCGCACCGGCCTCGATCAATGCATTGAGATCGTCGATGGTGTCGATATCGCGCCATGCAGGGAGCAGGGCTGTCCTCACGCCTAAGCCGTCGGCTCTTTCGCGGGTCATCGAGAGCACACGATCTGTGGACCACGAGACATTCTCGAAGAGTGCCGCCGTCGGCTTGTTGAGGCCGATCAAATAGTAGCCGCCGTCGAGGGCGGGGCCCAGGACAAGATCATGTGCGTCCAGGAACGCCAAGGCCTGTTGGTAATGTGCGAGCGGGAGTGAGGGAACATCGGTCCCCACGATCAGCACGTGCCGGTACCCGCGGGCGAACAGTGTCTCGAAAGCGTGTTTCATCCTCGCCCCGAGGTCTTCGCCGACCTGATCGATCAACTTCACCCCTTGACGTTCCTCCATGATCTTGAAGAAGACGGCCGTTGAGGATGGCGAACAGGCGAGATACCGATCGAACGGAAGCTTCAGCTTCCCCGCGGCAGCCTTGGTCCGCTCCAGCGTGTCGAGCACGAAGCTGCCGTGGAGCGTTGCGGCTTCATCGGCGGTGAGCGGCGGGCAGAGACGCGTTTTGACCTGGCCGGGGATCGGTGCTTTGGCGAATATCACTAAGGCGGCCGCGTGATGCGTCAGGCGTGAGGCGTGAGGCGAAGAAGAGGATTCCGGTCTTGAGGCATGCAGCTGTCTATTTCTTAAGCTCGACACCCCTCACCCCTTACGATCTATCGGACGGCTCTGTACCATGCAACTAAACGCGATGGGCTGACACCCATCCAATACAGGAACCGCAAGGTCCACATCAAGAGGATGGTCCTCAGGGGGCCCTGTTGCTCCCAGCGGCGGAAGGATGTGACGACAGTTTCGCGCAACGCTTCTGTCGGCCCTGCGCGCTTGAGTCTGGCGCTGAAGTCGACGTCTTCCATGAGCGGGATGTCGGCGAAGCCACCGAGTCGCTCGAAGATATCGCGGCGGACGAAGATTGCTTGGTCTCCGGTGAAGATGCCGCTCCAGCGGGACCGATAATTCATCAGCGTACTGATGATTCGTCCCAGGACCGACGGCCGATCGAACCGCACGTCGAATCGCCCGCCGACGATGTGTGTGTCGGCCAGGGCCGCCGCAATCCGCTGCTTGGCCGTCTCCGGCAGGTGCGTATCGGCATGCAGGAACAATAGCACGTCACCACGGCTGGCTTGGGCACCGGCATTGAGTTGAGCGGCGCGGCAGCACGGAGCTGACAGTACCCGAACGGTACTGAGTGCTGAGTGCTGAATTCCCGAAATGAACGTCTCGACAATGGTACGGGTCTGGTCTGCACTTCCCCCGTCGACGACAATAAGTTCGTCAAAGCCAAGGCTAGCCGTGTGCGAAAGGGTCTCTGAGATGGTGATTGCTTCGTCGAACGTCGGGATGATGACGGAGATCGTCATCGGGCGGGGATTAATCAGGCTTCTTCGGTTCGTTGAACATGAAGTACATGACGATGACGACAGTGGACCAGAAGACGACTTGTTTATGCCAGAACAGCACTTCGCCGTAGTGAAAGAATCCCAGTGCCAGGGCAATGGCCGCGGTCATGACCCCGTACCGAAGGGCGGGAGTCTCAATGGCCGCGTTGGCCCATACCGCCAGGCCTCCGAAGTAAATCAAAAACGGCACGACATTGATTTCAAAGCCCCCGCTGATCGAAAGAAACACGTTGAGAAAGCCGATAAACATCAACGCCGTTCCAACCATCAGTCCGACGACATGCATCTGATGGTCGCTTCCGCTGTCCTGCCCTTCCGATCCGGTCGGTTGGGCTGGAGGGCGCTGCGCCGGGTCGTGCGGGGGGGGAAGATCGGTTGGTGCCATGGGTTACACCTTGAAATGCTTGCTCAGCGTGAGGGCTTGTTGTTGATAGGACGATCCGAGGCCGACACCGTAGAGTTGATCCGGCACATCGAGCATCCTGTCATATACAACCTTGAAGAAGGTTTGTCCATCGTGGATCAGGAACGGCACGTCGTGCGGACGTACCTCCAGCACGACCTGGGTGCCTTTGATTTCGCCATCGGCGCCGTACCCGAAACCCGGATCGAAGAATCCCGCGTAGTGGGTGCGGAGCTCTCCGCAGGCGGCTTCGTAGGCGACCATCTCAGCGGCGTAATCTGGCGGCACTCGAATGCGTTCCTTGGAGGCGAGAATGTAAAATTCTTCCGGTTCCAGCAGCAGACTGTCCTGTCGATGCCGGTAGAGGGGCTCCCAGAAGTCCGCCGCCGCGTAATGGCCGATCTTCGACAGGTCGATGACGTGGCTGTTTTTCTTTGCCCGGTAACCGATGACCGTTGAGCCTTCCCCTTCTTCTCCCTTCAGGTCGATACGCAGGAAGAGGCCGCGATCCGTTCGGAAATCCTTCGCCCGCAGGGGCTTTCGATTCGGGGTGTTGTGGTACAAAAGCGGCTCGTGTCGGTGCAGGCTCTGCAACGTCGCATCCGATGCCGCCGCTTCGCCGCGTATGAACCGGATCTGATTCAATGATTGGCCGGTCTTGACCCTAATGGCGAAGGAACGCGGGACCACTTCGAGAAACAGATTGCCGCGATAGCCGGCGCGGATTTCGTCGAAGCCGGCAGTCAAGTCCGTGACGATGCGCGTGAACACGTCAAGCCGGCCGGTGGTGCTTTTGGGATTCGCGCGTGCGCGGATGGTGCCGGGGAGTTTCAACGATTCCAACAATGGAACCAGGTAGACGTGGCCTTTCTCGAGAATGGCTCCGCCGGTCAAATCCATCTCGTACATCACGAGATCCGACTGGTAGAAATCCATGACGTCGAGCCGGCTGGAGATGGCCGACAGCTCCGGGAGAAAGCTGCTAATCAATCGATATGCTTTCTTCCCTAAGCGAAGATCGAGGCTCGCCGGTTGAATCTGGCGGTCTTCGATCCCCACGGAGGCGGTGATCGCGCCGCCGGTTACGAGCCGTCGGATCTGCTGGTAGGGAAGAATACCTTGGGCCGCGTTCTTGGTCACAGGTCGTCCGATTCCCCGCCACAGCTGTTGCCCCAGCTGGAATAGCCGTCGCGATCGGGAAAGCTGTCGCCGCAGGATGCGAAGGCCTCGTTCGAATCGTCGTAGGACGCCCGTGCTCCGACCATCGGCAGTTCACGGCTGTTCCCTGCTTTCGGCTGGGGGTAGTGAAAGGTCTTGTTCTCATAGTTGCGCAGCACGGCGCCCTCATCGTCCAAGTGCACCAGGTAGTGGTCCGGAAGGAGTGGGATTTTCCCGCCTCCCCCTGGGGCATCAATGACGAAATGCGGCACGGCCATGCCGCTTGTGTTGCCCTGCAGTGCCTTGATGATGTTCAAGCCGGTCTCGACGCTCGTGCGGAAATGATTGGTTCCTTTGGTCAAGTCGGCCTGATAGAGATAGTAAGGTTTCACCCGCGCGAGCAGCAGCTGATGGACCAGGCGTTTCATCGTCTCCGGATCATCATTGACGCCTTTAAGCAACACCGTTTGTGCGCCGAGGGGCACACCGGCATCGGCCAGCATTCCGCAGGCCGCTTTGACCGCCGGAGTCAGCTCGTCCGGGTGGTTGAAGTGCAGATTCATATAAATGGGGTGGTACTTTTTCACGAGCTCGCACAGTCTGGGGGTGATACGTTCGGGCAGTGTGCCGGGCACGCGAGAGCCGATACGGATCAGTTCGAGGTGCGGAATGGTTCGAAGAGCTTTCAATACGCGCTCCAACAAATGATCCGGAAGCAGCAGAGGATCGCCTCCCGAAAGGATCACGTCCCGCACTTCGCTGTGCTGGCGCAGATACGTGATAGCTCGGTCGAGTTCGCCTTTTTTTAAAAATCCGGGTTTCCCGACCAATCGTTTCCTTGTGCAAAACCGGCAATAGATCGGGCATTGGTTGGTGACCATGAGGAGCACCCGGTCCGGGTAGCGGTGGACCAGATGCGGGACCGGGCTCATGAGGTCTTCTTCGAGTGGATCATCTTCTGCGTCGATGTCGGCCAGTTCGGCGACGTCGGGCACGACCTGTTTCCAGATCGCGTCGCCTTTTTCTCTGATCGTACCCAGCACGGTCGGTGTGATGCGCATGGGATACGGCCCGACGATCGCTTCGACCTCGTTCTCGTCAAGCCCGAAACGATCGGCGAGATCCTTCGGCTTCACGATGCTCTCAGCGAGGATGCGTCTCCATTCCTCCATCGGATCACTCCCTCTTCAGCCCTGGTCGAGGCGATCTGATTCGGCCTTGCGTTCAAGATGGGCAAGAATTTCGTGTGTCTCGCTCAATACCTTGTCGCCATCCTGCAACACCGGAACGTAATATTGCCCGGACACCTCGAAGACCTGCTTTCGCAGCGGCCGGAAGTCCGGAACGATGACGTCCGTATATGGCAAATTGAGTTCGGCCAGCTTCTGGCGAACGAGGTCACATTCTGGACACCAATCGACATGGTAGAGAGTCAGCGACATTGTGTGTGCTCAGTGCTGAGTGGTGAAAGGCAAGAGAACGATTTCCATTCGTTTTTCCAAGGAACTCACTCAGCACTCAAGTCCTTCGTCTGATGCGCCTCTGCCGCAACCGCGCACGGGACCATAATCGCGTCTTTCATGCCGTGGATGACCTTCTTGTCCACAGGACAGATCGTAGCCAGGATACCAGCCAGTTCCGCCTTTTCGCCACTGACGAAATAATAGGGGGAGAGTCTGGCGCGTCCCGCCATTTCTTTTATTTCTTCAGTGGCAGAGTCAAAGTATTCAAGCCGATACTGCCGCCCTTTGTGAAACTCCTGCAGCACATAGGGTGTACGGGGGAAGGCCTTAAGGGCGGAATCGATTGCGGCGGCCCATTCACCTTGCGGGAGGTCGTGGCCTACGGAAACTCCTCGGCTGCCCCAGGCGAATTCAGAGAACCCGGATGGCTTGATGACATAGTGCCGTTCCTTTTGTGTCGCGCCAGCGAGATCGCTCCAACTCATTGTGGCACGGCCTCCGATCGAGAGGCCGGGGATCGTGGCTGAAGGCGGTACAGGAGCGGGATCAAGTATCCAGGTTCGGGGCATGATCGTGGTGAGATGCAGGAAAAGGTCTTCACCCAATTCCTGGCGCCAATACGGTTGTAACATCGGATGATGGAGCAGCCCGAAGGCTGATTTTTCTTCCAGTGCCGGCTTATACGGCGGCGTGACGGACACCCACCCTTTCTTCGCCGCGTACTGGATGAGCTCGGCCTTGGGTATGTTCGGAAGGTCGAACAATTCATAGAAGCGGTACACCAATCCTACGGGGATCTGCCGTTCCGGCGTGGTGATCAGAAGCTCTTCTTCGGTGAAGCGAATCTGACGTGGCTCGACGCAATAGGTTTCCAGTCCGCGAGCCGAGAGCTGAGCGGCCATCCAAGTCATCTCCGGTCGATAATCCTTTGCCTCTTCCGAGACGAGGATGGCGATTACCCCATTAAGCTGGCCACGCTGTGCCTGTAACATGGCAGCGAATCCGTCGATCATCCCATCGCGCCCACCGATCAAACCCATGTGGTGAGTGCTAAGTGCTGAGTGCTGAGATGAAATGTCGGAGTAGGCGTGAGAGAGGCAGGCGGTAAGCCCAATGCCGCCGGGGACCGAGTCCAGCTCAGTAATGACCATGCCGTCCTGGGTCGGGATAATATCCGGACGGATGACGGCGGGCAGATGTTCCCGGAACCGTTTCATGCGGCTGTAGGTGATCAGTCCTTCCGGTTTTCCTTGGTCCAGGTAATCGGCAATCCACGCAGGCTGTGTCCTACGGACGCTCTCGGCATAGAGGCGATTCACGGCGCCATAGAAGAGGAGCAACTGAGGCCCTAGGGCTTGGAAAAATGTCAGCTGGTCCGGCGTGATCGCCAAAGGGGTCATGCCGATCCGCCAAAAAGTTTCGACGGGCGGCTTTTCCGATGGAGAGGGAGGGTTCGCCCCAACTCGAGGCGCAAACAACCCAGCTTCGATCAGAGCGTCCCGGATACTGGAGCCACGGTGGAGAAGGTCGGAGGTAGCCAAATCAGACAGGAAATATGTTCATTTCATGGATCATGCCGATGCCGCATGACGCACGAATCGTAACACGGGCTTTAGGATCGTACAAGTGGATCGAAGAGGGGCAGGGAAGGGTTGG
Organism: Nitrospira sp.; assembly: GCA_035455145.1. Lineage (GTDB taxonomy): Bacteria > Nitrospirota > Nitrospiria > Nitrospirales > Nitrospiraceae > Nitrospira_C. Next base: position 26,593 of record DATIFR010000114.1, on the reverse strand, counting down.
CGGGCGTCGCCATGCGCACGCAGTTTTTGCCGGATTTTTTTGCCGTATAGACGGCGGTGTCGGCGGCGATTATGAGGTCGGATGATGTGGAGGCGTGAATGGGAAACGACGCGACGCCGATACTGCACGTGAGCGAACAGGGCTTGCTGTTGAGGGCCGTCAATTCGGGCAGCATCGTCAAGGTGGTGACGCGAAGACGAAGCCGTTCGGCCGCGCTGAGCGCGCCTTCCATCGATGTGTCCGGAAGGATGAGCGCAAACTCCTCTCCGCCATACCGAGCGGAAAAGTCGCTGGATCGTGCGATGCCACGGCCTGGTCCCTGCTGGCTGTCCAGGAGCCAGCCGAGTTCGCGGAGCACTTGATCTCCCATCGTATGTCCGTAGGCATCGTTGATCTGTTTGAAATTGTCAAGGTCGATGAAGAGCAGCGAGAGCGGACGCATAGACCGCAGGGAGAGCGCGCAGAGCTGGGTCAGGGTTTCTTGGAAATGAGAGTGGTTGAAAAGTCCGGTGAGGCTGTCCCGAATCGATTGATCACGCAGCAATTGATTAGCCTGGATCAGATCCCGGTTGGTGCTGGACAATCTCTGGACGAGTCCCTCGGCTTCGGCCTGTTGGCGCTTGATCGCTGTGATGTCGGTGATGGTTTCGACGATATGCGTCTGTCCGGACGCGGTCTTGACTTGTGCCCATTGCACGAGGAGGTGTTCCTCATTCGGGATGGAAACTTCACTGGTACTGGGGTTTCCTGATTCAAAACATTCCGGCATCCTACAGAAGGCACAGGGGGTTGCACAGCCGGCGATCTTTTCGTGGCAGGTTAGGTTGGAGATGTCGCCGAATTTATTCTGAGAGGTCTGGTTCTGAAAGACAACTTTATGGGTAAGGGGGTCGATGACGGTGATGATCACTGGTTGCGAATTCAGCAACACCTGCGGATCGTACTGCACCAAGTCCGGAGAGTTCGCCATCGTTTCCAAGCGTCAGTGAATAGCGACGATGCAGCCAGTATTTCAGCGACGGGGATTTCGGTCAAGGATTTCTGGGTTTTTACATGAGAGAGGATGCTGGGGAAACCATATCCTAGTAGGCCCCCCTGGGGAATAATGCTAGAATGATGGCCATTCTATTGGAATCCTGCATGAACTCGCTAACCACGAAAACGGCGTCGCCTGCGGCAGCCACCCGGCCTGACCTCCCTCAATTCGTGCCCAGTAGTACCTGTCTCCGATGCGATATCTGTTGCCGGTTCCCGGACCCCGATAGCCCGCTTCGCCCCTACTTTACGAAAGAAGAAGTGGATCAAGCCATCCGTGGGGGTGTGGACGAGCGAGTTTTTTCTGACCGTGGCGGATGTCAAATTCTCGTTGTGCCGGATCCGGAGGGAGAGGGCTTTCATTGCCCTGCGTTCGCGAGCCAGACCGGAACCTGCCGAATCTACGAGCGACGTCCACTCGATTGTCAGCTCTATCCGTTGGCGATCATGTGGAACGCAGTTCAGGACGAAGTGTTGCTCGGGTGGGATGCCAAGTGTCCCTTCATGCCGGAGCAACTCCCGGAATCCATTCGCTTGCACGCGGAACGGGTCATGGAACTCCTTCGGCAGCCGGAAATTGTCCGCATGATCGTGAATCATCCCGGGCTGGTGGGAAGGTTTCAGGAGGACGTGGTCGTACTGGGTCCGCTCACCCACCTCGCGCAGGCATTGATGGAGCGATGGGGAGCTCACCCCGTTCACCGGCTCTTGCTGGAGGATCTCCCTCGCCTCACAAATGCCCTGAATCGATCCGGCCTTGCTGGGGTACGGCCGCTTGCGGCCCATTCAGCGTCCTACCATTACGTATGGAATGGGCTGCTCGCCTATTGGTGGACTGAACTCCACGGGGCGTTTTGCCTTTTTATCCAATCACCGGACGGCTGGTTCATGCCCCTACCGCCGTTGAAAGAAGGCTCGATCCTGAATGCTATCGAGGAAGGGTTCCAGCTGATGCGGCGACGGAACGGCATGACCGCCGTCAGTCGAATTGAAAATATTCCGGCTGTGCTGGCTGCTGAGCTTGAGGCGGTGGGATATCGAATGACGCCGAAAGAGCCGGACTACCTCTATCGGGCCGCTGACCTGGCCGCTCTGGCCGGTGATCGATTCAAATCGCAGCGGGCGCTCTGCAATCGTTTCGAACGGATCGGAGACGTCACTAGTGAACCCTATCACCCGCGAGATCGAGCGGAATGCCGCGCGCTGTTTCACGAGTGGGGGCAGCAAAAGCGCACCGGCGGGCTGGACACATTCGCCACCCATTTGCTCGAAGATGTCTTGTCCGCTCACGAAGTTGTTTGGGCGCATGGATCGGAGTTGTCACTGCATGGAATGGTCCTTCGTCTCAAGGGACGGATTCGTGCCTACACGTTCGGCTATTGGTTGAGCAAGGATACCTGGTGTGTCTTGCTGGAAGTGGCTGATCGAGAGATTTCTGGATTGGCACAATACCTGTTTCGCGATACGTGCAGGCGCGCGTTGTCTGAAGGGGCCGAGTTCATCAATACGATGGATGATGCGGGGCTGTCGGGGTTACGTCTGTCGAAGCAGGCCTACCATCCGATGATGCAGATCCAGGGTTTTATCTGTAGCGAGGCTATGCGCGCATGAGCAGGCAAGATTTCCAGCGGCCTCTCGACTCGCAGCGTTATCGCTGGTTGCCCCAGTTAATCATCCTGATGAATCTGGTGGCGTTGGTGGCCGGGGCTTTTCTCCTGCGCAATGTGGAGCATCGGTTGATTGTCGCGGCCGGGGAAGAGCTCACCATTGCCGCGGCCGAAGTCTCCGACAAACTGGATCGCATGCTGTTCCAGCGATTCGGCGATGCCCAGATGATGGCCAGGGCCTTCGCTTTACGGTCGTCCGACGCGCGCTATGTGTCCAGCTATTTGGAGTGGATGAAAGAGAATTACGCGCCGATCTATCTCTGGTTGGGTGTGACCGACGGCCAGGGGGTAATGGTCGCGTCGACCGAGCCCTCCAAACGAGGTCGAGACTACAGCCGAGCCGATTGGTTTCAGCGTGCGCGAGAAACGAGGAAGATTCAAGCCGATGACATAGCTGTCCATGACGGCGACGGCGGAGTCGAGACCGTCGCATTCACCGCGCCGATTCTCGACTCGGAGGGGACCTTCCTGGGCGTCGTCACGACCCGTGTCGAGACCTCCGTATTGGAAGAGGTGACGACCAAGACCGTGCGCTCGCTCGAAGGCCGCCAGGAATTTACCGGTCCGGTCGCCATTCAGATGGTGACGAAACAGGGCACGGTGTTTGTCGACTCCGATGTTATGCACAAGGGGCTGTTGAATACCCAGCAATCGGGTCATCGGTCCGTGACCGCCAGCCACTTCGGCGAACCGGGCTTCGTCGAAGAAGAATATCAGGGGGAATCTGTCGTCACCGGCTACGCCCACACAAAGGGGTACGGGGAATTCCCGGGGCATGGATGGTACGTGTTGGTACGGATGGATCGTGATCGCATTCTCGACCCGATCAAGTCGATCATGTGGAAGTTCGGGTTAGCCGGCGCCGTGCTGTGGGTTCCCATGATGCTGCTCCTCTTCTGGTCGACGGCGAAATTGCGGGCGGAGTATCAACAGGCGCAACAGGAGAGTTCCTGGGCGCGCGCAGCCGAAGCCGCGTTGCTGCAGAGCCAGGAGCGGACACGTGCGATCGTAGAAACAGCTCTGGACGGGCTCGTCACGATCGATGCCGTTGGTGTGGTGACCGATTGGAACAGCCAAGCGGCTGCTATTTTCGGATGGTCACGGGAAGAAGCCCTCGGGCAGCGCCTGGCGGAGTTGATCATTCCTCCCAGAGAGCGGGAGGCCCACGAGCGCGGCCTTCGCCACTACCTGGCCAGCGGGGAGACGCACATCCTCAACCGTCGTATCGAAGTGCTGGCGCTCCATCGCTCTGGAAACGAATTTCCCGTGGAACTCGCCATTTCACCGGTTCGCATCGGCGACACCATTTTTTTCAGCGCCTTCATTCGAGACATTACCGTGCGGCGGGAGGCGGAAACGAAACTGAAAGAGAGCGAGCTGCGGTATCGCTCCGTGGTGAATGCGCTGGACGAAGGGGTTGTGGTCATCGACGCGGAGGGAATGCTCAAAACCGCTAACGCGAGTGCCGAGCGAATTTTGGACTTGTCCCTGGAGGAATTGACGGGACGTTCCGTCCGCGATGGACGCTGGCAGACGATCCGCGAAGATGGCTCGCCGTTTCCACTAGAAGAGTACCCGGCGCTGATCACTCTTCGGACCGGTCAGCCCTGCGCCAGTGCGGTCATGGGGATCTACAGACCGGATGGAAAACTGCGATGGATCGACATCAACTCCCGGCCGCTCGCTGCCGAAGGCCGAATGACTCCGGCCTCCGTCGTCGTGTCGTTTTCCGACATTACCGAACGCAAACGGGCGGACGAACGTTTGACGGCCCAGTATGCGGTCACACGCGTGCTGGCTGAGTCGCGGACGCTGGAGGAAGCGGTGCCGAGAATCATGCAGGCGGTGGGACAAAACCTTGAATGGGACTGCGGAATTTTTTGGCGGGTGGACAAGGCCACCGGGGTGCTTCGCTGCCTGGATCAGTGGCACAGCGCGGTGTTGAAGGCGGACGTATTCTTAACCGACACGTGGGAACGGGGCTTTAAGGTAGGGGAGAGCCTGCCTGGACGGATTTGGGCCAACGGAAAGGCCGCGTGGATCAGCGACGTGGTCGAGGATGAAAGCTTCTCACGACGAAAGCAAGCTCGTGAGATTGGGTTCCACGGCGCCTTTGGATTTCCGATCCGAGTCGGTGGCGAGGTCGAGGGCGTCATCGAATTGTTCAGCCGCCAGGTTCGTGTGCCCGATGAACAGCTGTTGAAGATGATCGACGACGTCGTTTTGAAACTCGGGCAATTCGCCGATCGTGCGCGGGCCGAGGAGGCGCTGCAGCAGACAGAAACACAGTTACGGCAGTCGCAGAAAATGGAAGCGGTTGGCCGGTTAGCCGGCGGGGTGGCGCACGATTTCAATAATCTGCTCACGGTGATTCGCGGATACACCGAACTTCTGCTGGGCCGTTTAAGTCAAGACGATCCCATGCGTAAGGACATGGAAGAGGTGAAGAAGGCTGCAGATCGCGCTTCCGGTCTGACCCGCCAGTTGCTCGCCTTCAGCCGCCGTCAGTTTATCGCACCCAAAGTGATCGACCTCAATGCTCTCATCGCCAATATGGACGGTATGTTACGCCGTCTGTTGGGAGAGGACATCGTTGAACTCTGCACCGAGTTGACTCCGCACGCCGGGGCCATCAAGGCTGATCCTGGGCAGATCGAGCAGGTCATCATGAATCTCGCGGTCAATGCCCGCGATGCGATGCCAAAGGGCGGGCGGCTTACGATTGAAACCCACAACGTTACGGTCGGGAACCCGACGCGCCAGAATCCCAGCGTCGTGAAGCCCGGAGCCTATGTGTTGCTGGCGGTTCGCGATACCGGCCACGGGATGGACGAAGAGACGCAATCCCATCTCTTTGAACCATTTTTCACAACCAAGGAAAAAGGCAAAGGGACAGGATTGGGGCTGTCCACCGTGTATGGAATCGTCAAGCAGAACGGCGGAAGCATCGTTGTTGAGAGTAAGCCGGGGCAGGGCGCGACCTTTAAAATCTATTTCCCGCTGATTGAGCAGGGCGCGCAAAACAGAGGCGGACAGCAGGATATCACGGAGCGGCCATACGGCCGAGAAACGATCCTGTTGGTCGAAGACGAACCGGCCGTGCGCGGCCTGGTCCAAGAAACCTTGCGCCTCCATGGCTACACGGTGCTGGAGGCCCGCCATGGGATCGAGGCACTTATGACCGGGGCGAAGCATCAGGGGCCCATTCATTTGTTACTCACGGACGTCGTCATGCCGCAGATGAGCGGTCCCGAGGTGGCGGAGAAAATTCAAGTCGTCAGGCCGGGCATCAAGGTGCTCTACATGTCCGGCTACCCGGACCATCCGGCATTCGAGCGAGGAGGAATTTTGCGCCCATCGTCGTTCCTTCCCAAACCCTTTACTCCGAACGTGCTCGCGAAGAAAGTGCGCGACGTGCTGGACGGTGTGCAAGTGGCCTGATCATGGGTTACGGGTCTCGCTCCCGGCTTGATCTTCAGCCGCCGTTCCGTTTATCGTGCCCGGACAGTGGGAACATGATGACGGTCACGATGCAGTGCGACTGGAAACGAGAACATGACTGACAAGGGACGCGAGATCGACATCGGGCACTATCGTATCCAACAAGAACCGTTCTATGCCGAGGTCCGCGGGGAAGTCGATTTGTTTACGACGGCGGCGAAGAACCGGATGCCCGTCATGCTCAAGGGCCCCACCGGCTGCGGCAAGACGCGCTTCGTGCAGTACATGGCCTACCGACTGGGACGTCCGTTGATTACCGTGGCCTGTCACGAAGACCTCACGGCATCGGATCTGGTTGGACGCTATCTGTTGAAGGGACAGGAGACCGTCTGGGTCGATGGCCCGCTGACGCTTGGCGTGAAACACGGCGCGATTGTCTACCTCGATGAAGTGGTTGAGGCTCGCAAGGATACGACGGTGATCATCCATCCCCTCAGCGACGACCGCCGTTTGTTGCCGATCGAGAAGAAGGGCCAAGTCATCGAGGCCGCCGACGATTTCCTCCTGGTCATTTCTTACAATCCCGGCTACCAGAGCGTGCTCAAAGATTTGAAACAGAGCACCAAGCAGCGCTTCATGGCCATCGAGTTCGATTATCCCAGCCCCGACATCGAAACGGCGATCGTGCAGCGGGAAGCGGGTGTTGCTGCCGATGTCGCCGCCAGCCTGGTGAAGCTCGGCGGCAAGGTGCGCAATCTTAAGAATCATGGCTTGGAAGAAGGTGTGAGCACGAGGCTGTTGATCTATGCCGGCACCCTGATTCGCGAGGGTGTCGCAATCGAACGAGCCTGCGACGTGGCGATTGCCAGGCCGATCACCGACGATCCCGATATGCAACGCAGTATCATGGAACTGGTAAAGGCAATTTTCTAACCGGTGCCGCCCTATCACGAATGACTCCTCGGATCGTGCAGGACAGCAAGGACGGAGCCGTCCTCACGGTCCATGTCCAGCCGAAAGCTTCTCGCACAGCCTGTGTCGGAATTCACGGCGATGCGCTCAAGATCCGAATTGCGGCTCCCCCTGTCGACGGCGCGGCTAATGAAGAGTTGATCCGGTTTCTGGCGCAGACGTTGTCTCTTCCTCTCTCTGCCGTGCACATCGATTCCGGCGCGAGTGGACGGCATAAGCGCGTGCGTCTGGATGGCGTGAATGCCGCTCACGTGACAGCTCGTCTGCTCGAGAAAGGACCAGCCGCTACATGACACGTTCTCTCCGATACCTTGTTTGTGGGGTAGTTCTCCTCAACGCCTGTTCCAGTGCTCATCCTATTCTCTACCCCAACACGCATTTCAAATCGGTGGGGAAGGAAGTGGCGGAACAGGACATCGAAGCCTGCAAGCAGCTGGCTGAAACCTCCGGTGCTGAGGAAGGAAGCGGCAAGGAGGGACAAGTGGCGACGAGTACGGCGGTCGGCGCAGGAGTTGGTGCGGCGAGCGGCGCGGTGGGCGGCGCGATCGTCGGCGCAGCTGGTCAGGGATCGGCGATTGGCGCGGCGAGCGGCGCAGTGTGGGGATTGCTCATGGGCCTGTTTAGAGCCGGCTCTTCGCAGCCGAACCAGGCCTATACGAATTTCGTGAATCGCTGTCTGCAGGAGAAAGGGTATGAAGTAACGGGGTGGCAGTAGAGGATTGCGCGAGACAGTGGGGGTGCTCTCTTTGCTCGCGCCATGCGCGATCTGACGGAAAACGCGCCGTCTTGGTGCCGCGAGGGCTGGAGGGTGAGAACCAGAAGCAGGTCCTGGCTGCATGCGAACAGTGGAGCCTAACGTCACCATCCCGCAGGAAAGAATGCCCATCCCGCTTTCGAAAAGAAAGAGAAGCGCATGATGAAGTGTAAGAGTGTGTTGGTCATGACACTCACGATGAGCCTTTTGGCCTGTGCGGGGCCGGAGCCGATGTTGCGGTCGAATGCGAAAGTGCAGCTTGAGGGGCGTGAAGCGTCGAAACTTGATGTAGTGGCTTGCCAGGAAAAGGCCGAGGCGGCAGGTCTTCAGCACGGAACGAATCGCACGAGTAATGCTGCAAGCGGCGCTGTACTTGGGTTGGTGGGAGGCGCGGCGGCTGGTGCGTCTGCCGGCTTGATCGGCGGCGCCAGCGGCGCTGCAATCGGGGCGGCAGTAGGAGGAGGGCTGGGACTCATTATCGGCCTGGCTGGCGGGGCCTATAAGCCGCTGGAACCGGATCCGCCCTACGCGGATGCGGTCGTGCGTTGTTTGATTGAAAAGGGATATGAAGTATCCGGCTGGCAGTGAGGAGAAAAGCGAGACATCTATCGTTTTTGTGTCTCAGGAGCTGGAAGAGATGTTGATATGGCTTTGTGTTTTAGGGCTCTGCCTTTGTCGGGACTTGGGTCCGTAATCACTCCGTAGACTTCTCGACCTTCATGGCCTTCGGGCAAATACTCCGTGATCGGCATCCCGTCCTCGCGAACAAACAACAGGCAGTGGCAGTATTTATAGATCTGCATCTCGTCGCAGGCACAGATCCAGCGGCGGAGTTTGGCTTCGACCCCTTTGTCCTTATAGAAATTGCAGGGACAGAGCGGTTTGCCCAGTTCATCTACGTGCATGGCGAGGCCTTTCACAACCGCTTCGGTGACAACAGGATTGGGATGCATGGTGGTCCCGCTTTTTTCAGCAAAACCCTTCACGTATTTCCACATCTTATCGAGGCTCTCTTGTTTAGGTTCGGCCATGAAAATGCTCCTCTCAGAGACGACAAGTGATACGATCGCCTAGTTTACAAGGGGAATTCGCTCCTTTACAATCCACAACTTCGCGCGTTTTGAGTAAGGAGCCATGGCGGATTTACCGGCACAAAAAGCCTTGATTGATCGGCTGACCGGCGAGTTGGGGGCCGCGATTTCGAACGCGGTCGTCGCTCGATTGGCTGAGTCGGCAGGCCAAGCAGACAGGGTTGCGGCATTGTTGGCCTTGCTGGATGAGCTGGAAGAGGTGTCTTCGAAAGCAGCGCGTGCGGCGATCGAGGCGCTTCCAGAACTGGATCGCCGTGCCGGGCTCTCGCAGGTCATCCCCTGGCTTGATCTGGGTGTCGCACTGGCGGAATCCTCCGGTGCCACCGCGCTCAAATATTTCAAAGACAGCTCGTTGATTCTTGGTCTGATTGAACAGGCCGATGCACGCGCGTCGATTCTGGCGATCGGGCTGGAGATTGCCGATGAGGATGCCAATGTGACGTTGGAGTATCTGAGAACTGCTCCGCAGATTCTCGCGGTTGTTCCTTCAGAGCAACTGAAGCCGTGGCTTGAGATCAGCGTGGAATTGACCAAGGTCGATGTCGTGGTCGGGCTGGAATACATTCGCCAAATCCCCGCGCTGGCTCCCGTCCTTCCGCTCGGCGAGGTGCGAAACTGGTTGTCCTTCGGCATGAAACTGATTGCGCCGAATACCATTGGAAAGCCGGACTACATGGCTACAATGGAGTATCTCAGAACCAGCCCCGCCATCCTCGGCGATATCGAACATATACCGGTTCGCTCGAAGGTCGTGGCCTTGGGAGCCCTGCTCGCTGAACGTTCTCCGGAAGCCGGCGTCGCCTGGCTGGCCGAGTCGCCGCGCCTCCTCAGAGCCCTGCCGACGATGGAGTGGCAAGTGAAAGTCTTGCAGTATGGCTCCTTGCTTGCGGAGAAAGATGCCCAGGCGGCGCTGTCGTACATGCGCCAATGCCCTGAGATCGTCGGCCTCATCGGCGATGTATCGCAGGCGCTGTCGCGTTTTGAGAACTGGTTTAAAGCTGGCATGGAAGTGCTGGCCTATAGTCCTGAGGGTGCGCGGGCCTATTTTGCGATGGAGTCGCAGAAGGCCCTCTCGTCGGTTGAACAGGCGCTGAGCGGCGTCCCGCTCAGGCAAGTGGCCCGCAAGATCAAGCTCTTTGTCCAAGGGCTCTGCGGAACGGACGTATCCATTACCGCGCTCCCGGAATCAGGTACGGCTCTCGCAACCCGCGCGATGGTGAGCGCCAATGGACGGACGATTGCACTACCTGCTCTCCTTCGTCGCTATCCGACCGCGGAAGAAAACGAACGTCTCTTTCTAATCATGGCAGCGCATGAAGCCGGTCACCTGGAGTTCGGCACCTACCGCCTGACGATGGAGCCGCTTACGGATCTGGTCGAGACGGTATGTCGACGCTATGGCCGTTCTCAGCAGACCAGACCGGATTCACTGGCCGCACTATTTCGGCTCTACCCTCATCCACGCTTGATCCACGATCTCTGGGCGGTGTTGGAGGATGCACGCATCGAATTTTTGCTTCAGGCAGAGTATCCTGGAATCCGGCGCGACCTCGCGCGGTTGGCTGCTGAAGCCATCACCCCGCGTGACCCCGCCCACGGTTTAACTGCCAAGGAACTGATTGTCGATTGCCTCTTGCGGTTGTCCACCGGAGAGTCGGAAGCGACGGCAGTCCCTCATGCCGTCATAGAAGAAGTCTTGATCCTCTGGAACCTGTGTCAGCCTGTCTTCGCGACCACAGCGACAGCGGAAAAGACGGTTCGTCTCGTCGATACCATCTATGTTCGGATGGAAGAGTTGTTAGCGCCGCGCGCTGAAATGATCACAGCGGCGCAGGCCAAGGAAGACGCGCAAGAACTCGGTGTGGGGCCGACGGCTTCGGAGAACCAGAGCGAGGTCTATCGTCCCGTCACCAACTGGGTCTATCGCGGAGAAATGAATCCTGAGTTCATCAAGCGGGATCAGGAGCAGGCCGAAGAGTCGCACGCCGACCTCGATCGCATGGCCAGCCAAGGTGGCGGTTCGAAGGAGCGATCCGGCGCTGGTCAGGGTAGCCGTCGCGACGAACAGGAATCTATCTCCGGTGACATGCTGGGAGGAGGACGGTCCCTGCCGTCGGTTGTAGAGGAATTGCTCGCTCTTGATGTGGAGCAGCAGCCTGTTTCTGAATCGACCGGCGGAGGCGAACGAGCTGTTCGTTATCCCGAGTGGGACTGTTCGATTCAGGATTACCGGATGAACTGGTGCCGGGTTATCGAGCGATCCGCGGATGCCGGCTCTGACGACAGCGTATCTGCGGCGCTGTCGGCTCATCGGAGCGAGATCAAGTCACTTCGCCGTTTTTTCGAGGGCCTGCGTCCCCCGGCATTTCGCCGCGTAGCAGGACAGGCGGATGGCGAGGATGTGGATATCGACGCGGTGGTGCGGCGGGCCACGGAACAGCGCGCCGGTTTCGAGGGCAGCGACCGCGTCTACGTTCGTCATGAAAAGAAGGAGCGCGACGTGGCTGTGGCCTTCCTGGTCGATGTGAGCGGATCGACGAGCCGCCAGGTCGAAAATGGCAGGCGGGTGATCGATGTCGAGAAAGAAAGTCTCGTGCTCCTCTGTGAAGCGCTCGATGCGATCGGCGATCAGTTCGGTCTCTACGCCTATTCGGGCCAGGGGCGTGCATCGGTGGATTTCTTGACGGTCAAGGATTTCGACGAGCGATTGGGTCCTGCCGCTGCTCACCGCTTGGGCGGTCTTGGTCCTCGCCAGCAGAATCGGGACGGCGCGGCCATTCGTCATGCGATTTCCAAACTCAAATCCCGCGAAGCCAGAATCAAAATTCTGATCCTGTTGAGCGATGGGCGACCGCTCGACGGCGACTACAAAGACGAATATTCGTTGGAGGATACCAAAGCCGCCCTGCGAGAAGCGCGGCGGCAGGGCATCGACCCGTTTTGTGTGACAATCGACCACGAAGCGGACAGCTACCTGCGCCGCATGTATGGCGACGTGCAGTATGCGGTGATCGATCGGGTCGAGGCGCTCCCGGCGAAACTTCCGCGGATCTATCGACAGTTGACCACGTAGCAGGGGCATCGGTCGAGAGCAACGCCAGGCGTACGGAGCATCGATGGCAAATTCAGCAGAGAGACCGACGGTTCCACCCTGGTTGTACAAGTTGTTTACCGGGCATCAATATCCCTATGTCCGGAGGCTGGCAAAATTCGCGCAGCCCGTGAAGCCCGGTGAAGATCGACAGGAGCCGACGAAGGAGATGGTCGAGGCCAAATTTTGGGAGGTCTATCCGCGCTGCTCCGCAAAGATTCTCCAGGAAGTGAAGGCCGGGATGATCGTCGTCTTTCACGATCTTGGCGAGTTCCCTCCTGGCGGCTTCCAGGAACTGGTCGACAACCCGGAAGCGTTTCTGGCAAAAACATACGGAAAGAAAAAGATCAAGGTCAACTTCTACGACGGGGAGAACTTTGTTTGCACGATCAATTTTAAAGTGGCGGGGTGGACGGAACACGAACACGCGTGACTAATGCTGAGAGAGCAGTGCTGAATGCCGAGGCCCGGAAGATTGAAATTCCGGGACCGTTCACTCAGGACTTAGAAACTCCGGAGGAAGTATGGCGAGACCGAAGATCACGGTAGTCGGAGCGGGAAATGTCGGTGGGACGACGGCACAACGGCTGGCGGAGAAGGACACCTATGACGTTGTGCTGGTCGATATCGTCGAGGGTGTGCCACAAGGAAAGGCCCTGGACATTTCGCAGGCCGGTCCTGTGTGCGGCTATAGTACAAGGGTCGTAGGGACCAACGGGTATGCGGAAACGGCTGGGTCCTCCGTCGCGGTCATTACCTCCGGCATTCCGAGAAAGCCGGGCATGAGCCGGGATGAGCTGCTTGTCACGAACGCCAAAATCGTGAGATCGGTCGTCACCGAATTGGTGTCCCGATCTCCCGAGATCATCCTGATCCTCGTGACGAATCCTCTGGACGCGATGGTACACGTGGCCAGAAAGGTCAGCGGTTTGCCGAAAACTAAAATTATCGGTATGGCCGGTGTATTGGATTCGGCCAGGATGCGGACCTTCATTGCGGATGCGTTGAAGGTGGCTGGTCCCGATGTGCAGGCCATGGTGCTGGGGGGACATGGCGACACCATGGTGCCGCTCCCGCGGTACACGACGGTGAAAGGGAAGCCGGTGTCGGAATTGATGTCGAAGGAAAAGCTGGACGCGATCGTCAAGCGGACGCGCGACGGCGGAGCCGAGATTGTCGGCTTGCTCAAAACGGGCAGTGCTTTCTACGCCCCGTCGGCTTCGGCGGTGGATATGGTCGAGGCGATTCATAAAGATCAGAAGCGGGTGTTGCCCTGCGCGGTGTTCTGCGAGGGCGAATATGGATTGCACAATGTCGTCGTTGGGGTACCTGTGAAGATCGGACGCGGCGGCGCCGAGCAGGTAGTGGAATATGAACTCACGACTGAGGAGCGGACCGCTCTCGAAGTATCCGCCAACGCGGTGCGAGAGCTCTGCACAGCGGTCGACCGGTTGATGGCGTGAGCCCTTCGCTTGACAATAGAGAGGGGCTACAGTACAGAAAATAGCTTAGCACCGCACTGAATGAGGAGACGCTATGAAATTTCTTGAAGATCCGATGCAGACAATGGGGGCCGGGTTTGCTCTTGCCCTGGTGTTGGTTGTGTTGTTTCTTGGCATGTCCGGGGTGGGCGCCGGTGAGGCCGACTGGGTCGGCATCCTCTTCCGCTGGGTCCATTTCTTGGCAGGCATTACGTGGATCGGGTTGCTGTACTTTTTCAACCTGATCAATGCGGCATTCCTCAAGAGTTTGGATGGCCCGACGAAGAACGTGGTCATTCCTAAGCTCATGCCGGCGGCGCTCAACTGGTTTCGCCATGGCGCCACGGTTACGGTACTGGCCGGCATCGCGCTGTACTTCTATATGTATTCCAAGGGCGGAACCGGAGCCATGGCACTCGGGATCGGAGGCTTGTTGGGCATCATCATGATGGCCAATGTTCATGCGATCATCTGGCCGAATCAAAAGAAGATTATCGCGGCGGTTTCTGCCGCAGCGCAGGGGACTCCGGCGCCGGCTGAAATGGCTCAATGGGGCCGGACCGCGTTACTGGCCTCTCGCGTGAATTTCATGTTGTCGATCCCGATGTTGTTCTTCATGGGAGCCGGCAGCCACTTCAAGTAGTCGATTTCACGGGCCGGTGGGGCTCCCTACCGGCCCGGACTTTTCTCACGCTCCACGATTTCATTTCCTCCATGGCCAATATGCCCAGTCTGGAATAGGGCTGTGGTCCTAACTCATTGAGATTCAGGCCTATTCTGATGCCTTTACCTTGACGGAGGGGCGAAGGGGCTCGTATAGTAGCCACTCACCTCTATCCTCAGGTCGGAGCACAGGATCGGCATGACGACATTGGTTGAGCCACGTCTCGTTCAGAAGCTCGAGGGCAGCCCCTGGGACATTGATGCCTACATCAAGGTCGGGGGCTATGAAGCATGGAAAAAATGTGTGAAGGAGCTCTCACCGGATCAGGTCGTTCAAGAACTCAAGACCTCCGGTCTTCGTGGTCGCGGCGGCGCGGGATTTCCTACTGGCGTGAAGTGGGACAAGGTCCTGAACCATCGGGTCAAAGAGCGCTATTTTGTGTGTAACGCCGGCGAGCACGAGCCTGGGACGTTTAAAGATCGCCATTTGCTGAAAACGATTCCCCATCAACTGATCGAAGGCTGCCTGATTGCTTCTCATACGGCACAGGCCAAAGCGTCGTTTATCTATGTCAATCACGAATATCACGAAGAGCGCGAGAACCTGAAGAAAGCCTTGGCTCAGGCGAAGGAGCGGGGATTCATCGGGAAGAATATCATGGGGAGCGGGATCGATATCGATCTCGAAGTGTTCGAAGGGCATGGGAGTTATGTGGCGGGAGAAGAGACGGCGATGTTGGAGTCGATGCAAGGGCGTCCTGCCATGCCGCGACAGAAACCTCCGTTCTATCCGACGGATTACGGTCTCTACGGCAAACCGACACTGGTGAATAACGTCGAGACGCTCTGTAATATCCCTCGTATCATCCATAAAGGAGCGGCCTGGTTCACACAAGTCGGTACAGAGAAATGTCCCGGCACCATGATGTTTTCCTTAAGCGGCTCGATAAACCGTCCCGGCGTGTATGAAATGCCGATGGGGGTGACTGTTCGAGAACTGATTGATACGTGTGGGGGCGGCGTGCCGGGTGGCCGGAAGATAAAAGCGGTATTCCCTGGGGGACCGGCGTTTTCGATGATTACCGCCGATCAGCTGGATTTGCCAATGGATTTTGACTCGTTGAAGAAGGCGGGAACGGGGTTGGGCTCAGCAGGGGTCATTGTCGTCGACGATGCGACCTGTATGGTGCGGCAGACCCTGAAATTCTCCAACTTCTTCAAAGGCGAGAGTTGCGGGCAATGTCCGCCTTGCCGCATGGGCACGATCAATCTGGCGACGCTGATGGCCAAGATCGAAGCCGGCGAGGGGACGCAGAAGGATCTCGACAGCCTGTTGCAGCTCTGCGGATTCGTCAAGGGAACCGGGTACTGCACGCTCGTGACCGGCGCCTCGGTGCTGGTGCAGAGCAGCGTGAAGCTCTTCCGCCACGAGTTCGACGAGCACATACGACTACAGCGCTGTCCATACCCGGCGGTACCGGTCGAGGCCGTTGCGCATCATTAAGAGGGCATAGGGATGCCGCGCGTGACATTTCTGCATCCGCAGGGCAAGAGCGGAGTCGTTCCCCGGAACACCACCTTGCTGGATGCGGCGAAAGCGTTGGGGTTTCCTCTCAACCACGATTGCGGAGGCAACGCCTCCTGCACCACATGTCGAGTTGAAGTGCAAAGCGGCGCCGAGCATCTGTCGGAGATCGATTTCGAAGAGCAGGATCTACTGGATCGAGAGGCTCTCAGCGAGGCCTGGCACAGACTTGGATGCCAGGCGAAGGTCTTGGGCGATGTGGTGGTGAGGGTCCCGGAGACGAAGTGGGCGGCGCCAACCACGGAAAAATCAGAGGCGCAGGGTGTTGATATTCGGTAAAGAGGTGTTAAACTAACGAAATCCAGGCAGGTTCAGAAGGCCGGTCTGACGAAAGGGAGGACGACGATGGTTACGATCACCGCAGTGGCAGAACAGAAGATCCAGGAGTTGATGAAGGAAGAAAAGGATGTCGTCGGGTTGCGGATCTATGTCCGCGGCGGCGGCTGTCATGGGTATCAATATGGAATGGCATTCGAGTCCAAGATGGCCGACGACGACACCGTCATCGAGAAGGGCGACGTCAAGGTGATCATGGACTCCCAGAGCGCGCCACTGCTCCAGGGCGCCGAAGTCGATTATGTCGACAGCGTGCAGGGCTCCGGATTCTCCATTAAGAATCCGCAAGCCAAGACGACGTGCGGCTGCGGTAGCTCATTCAGCGCATAAGCGGCATTACGGGCTTGCCGGACGAGCGCCGACAATAGGGTTTGAATGACGAAGCCAGGGTTACTCGGATGAACGGGTGATCCTGGCTTCTCTCTTTTCACGAGCTGCGGGCATCCATGGCACAAGTCACCGTCACCAGGCGCTATCGGTTTTGCGCCGCGCACAGACTGCACACCGATTATCTCACGCCCGAGGAAAACTGGGCGGCCTTCGGGAAATGCAATAATCCCAACGGACATGGCCACAATTACGTGGTGCTGGTCACGGTCAAGAGCGGTGGGAGTCAGGAGGCTCGCGATCTTGAACGGCTTGATCGCGTGGTCGAGGGCGCCATCGTGAAGCGGTTTGACCATCACGACTTGAACCAGGATCCGGCCTTCGCGGAATACACGACGACCGGGGAGAATCTCGTGAAACTGATCTGGGATTTGTTGGTGACCCAACTACCGGCCGGGCAGTTGGAAAAGGTTGGCGTCATCGAGACCAGAGACAATTACTTTGAATATGCAGGAGCGGCGCAGTGTATAGGGGGATTGCATGGCTAAGCGGGGAAGGGCACAGGGACGGCGGCGGCAGGTCGAAGACGTGAACGGCAGCGGGAGACCGCCCGATTTGGAGATCTTGCAGTCATTGGTGACCGAGATGTTGCTTGCTCTCGGCGAGAAGCCGGGCCGCAACGGTCTGATTAAAACACCCGAACGGGTCGCCAAGGCGTTTGCCTTTATGACGCAGGGCTACCAGCGTAACGTCGACCATCTGTTGAACGGGGCCCTCTTTCCGATCGAGTACGATGAGATGGTGATCGTGAAAGACATCGATTTCTTCAGCATGTGCGAGCACCACTTGTTGCCATTCTTCGGCAAGGTCCACGTGGGCTACCTGCCCAATAAGAAGGTCGTGGGCCTGAGCAAGATCCCGCGCATCGTGGACACGTTTGCCAGACGGCTTCAAGTGCAGGAACGGCTGACGGTCCAGATCGCCGAAACGCTCCAGTCGAAACTCAACGCGAATGGGGTGGGCGTCGTCGTGGAAGCGCGACACCTCTGCATGATGATGCGCGGAGTGGAAAAACAGAACACCGTAGCGGTCAGCAGTTCGATGCTCGGAGCCTTTCGTACCCAGCAACAGACCCGCCTGGAATTTTTGAAGCTGATCCGCCGGGGCAGCGTCGGCGACTCCGATTAGCGGTCCGCGAGAGAGGACACAAAAGAAGCCAGGATCTGATTGAAGGATTCTGGCTGTTCGAGATTGGCCAGGTGGGCGGCGTTCGGAATCAACGCCAATCGAGCCCCTGGAATTTGTTCGGCCATCAGCCTGGCATCCGAGGGCGGGGTGGCTTGGTCCAGGCCGCCGACGATGATTTGAGTAGGGCAGGCGATCTGTTTCAAGAGTGGAACTGAATCCTGTCGCTCAGCCATTGCCATTAAGTCTCCGGCAATACCGCTGATCTGGTTGCTTTCGATCATGGCTCTCACGTTCTGAACGATTTCCGTTCTCGTTTGGACGGTCACAGGACTGAGCAGTTTTGGAATCATGATGTCTGCGATGGCAGCCGGTCCCTTTTTATAGGCCGTCTGCGCCATCTGAAAGCGACCCTCTTTCCCTTCCGCTGTGTCTGCCTGTGCCCTCGTATCGGCTAAAACCAGACCCTTCACGCGCTCGGCATATTTTCGATAGAACGCCAAGAGGATGTAACCGCCCATCGAGAGTCCCACGAACACCGCTTGCTGGATCGAGAGCTGATCCAATAACGCCCGGACATCGTCGGCTGCTTGTTCAAGCGTGTAGTGCCAGAGCGGGGCGTCGGATTCACCGTGCCCTCGCAGATCGATCGTGATGACCCGGCACTTCACTGAAAGGACGGCTTCCTGCTGTGCCCACATGGTTCGATTCAAGGGGAAAGCGTGGAGAAAAACGATAGGAAGGCCTGTTCCCTTGTCGCTGTAGGCGAGCGAAATGCCGTTGATCCTGGCCTGCACAATCTCCTCCGTGGCTTAGGGCTGTTCGTAACATCGGCGGCGCTTATGGTCAAGGGGCGTTTGCGATCCGTTCGACGGGCGTATAAAATCCCGGCAATCCCCGAGGCAAGTCGATGTCGGCACAGCACGACCAGGCACCTGACCTGTTTTCATCCCCCGAACGAGCACGAAGCGTTACAGCGCCGTTAGCCGAGCGGATGCGGCCTTGCGAGTTCGCCGATTTCGTCGGGCAAGAGGAGATCACTGCCCCGGATCGGCCCTTGCGGCGCGCCATCGAGACCGATCGACTTTCTTCCGTGATTTTCTGGGGACCGCCCGGCTCGGGCAAGACCACTCTGGCGCACCTCATCGCCCGCTACACGAAGGCGCAGTTCGTCCCGTTCTCCGCCGTGACGAGTGGAGTCCCGGAGTTGCGGACGATCATCAAAGCGGCCGAGCAACGTCAGGCGATCAACGGTCAACGGACCATTTTATTCGTCGACGAAATCCATCGATTCAACAAAGCGCAGCAGGATGCGTTTCTCCCGCATGTCGAGCGGGGCACGGTCATCCTGGTTGGCGCAACGACCGAGAACCCGTCATTCGAGGTCATCAGCCCGCTCCTGTCGCGTTCACTGGTCGTCGTCCTCAAGCCACTTTCTGATGAGGCATTGGGCCATATTCTCGATCGAGCGCTCTCGGATGCTGCCATTGGATTAGGGAAATGGAATGCCCGGCTATCACCGGAGGCGCGGCAGCGACTCATTGCATTCGGAAACGGCGATGCGAGGGCGCTGCTGACGGCGTTGGAGTTCGTTGTGACGCAAGCGCCGGTTAATGCGGACGGCGTACGAGCAATCGATGGCATAGCGGTCGATGCGGCGCTGGCGCGGAAATCTCTTCGCTACGATAAGTCAGGCGAAGAGCATTACAACGTCATCTCCGCCTATATTAAGAGCCTGCGCGATTCCGATCCGAACGGCGCGCTCTATTGGCTCGCGAGGATGCTGGAAGCTGGAGAAGACCCAAAATTCATCGCCCGGCGTATGGTGATTTTTGCGTCGGAGGATATCGGCAATGCCGACCCTTCCGGCTTGCTCGTGGCAAACGCCGTGGCCCAAGCTGTGCAGTTTGTCGGACTCCCGGAAGGTCAGATCAATCTGGCCCATGGAACGACCTACCTCGCAACGAGACCGAAGGACAATGCCTCCTACGTTGGGCTGCTTGAAGCCATAAAAGATGTCAAAACCCATGGAAATCTAGGGGTTCCACTGCATCTTCGAAATGCCGTGACCTCCATGATGCGCGATATGGATTATGGGAAGGGATACCGCTACGTGCACGATGATCCGCAGGCCAGCAAGGAGCAGGAGCATCTCCCGGAGGCTTTAAAGGGCCGAAAATACTACCGGCCGAAGGGAGCATAGGTGCATTTCTTCCCGATGGACAAAGATTTCTAATCGGTTATACTTAGACCCATGAAACGTCCGGAGTCGAAACCCACTCCAGCCATGGTGGCCAGCAACGAACGGCGCAGACTTGTGCGGGCCACATTGGTCGGATCGGCATTGGTGTCTCCCAAGAGCGGCGCCAAGGCCATCACAGCCGTGCTGGATAATGTGAACAAGGTCGGTGCCGGTTTGCACGCCAAAGAAAAGCTGGTGATGGCTGAGAAGGTAACTGTGTCTCTCGCGTTTCTCGATGCGGATCGTGCGGAGCAGCAGGAGAAACTTGATGGGACTGTGGCGTGGGTCAAGCCCTGGGAGAAGGGATTTCTGATCGGGGTCGTATGGGATGAAGTGGTGACGAAAGAGAAAAACAAATGGCTGTATTACTATCTCGAAGAAACGATTAAATCTTCCTCCTAACGGAAGGCTTCGAGTTTCTGTTTCACGTCTGTGAGTTCTGCCGATAACGATTCCCACCGCGCGGTCAAGCGTTCAAGCTCTTTCTTCCAGATTTCTTGTTCCTGATGCAGCCCATTCCATTTCGCAAACTCTTTGTAGAGCCCAGGGTCTGCCAGGATCTGATCGCGCTCCTTAATCTTGGACTCATGCTCCGCGATCTCGCTTTCCGCTCGTGCGACCTGTTTTTCCAATCGAGCCTGTGTCTTGTTCAAGTCACGACGGTCTCCGGACGTTGATTTGGGCTGGCTCTGGACGGCCATTGCCTTCGTTGGCCCCGACGACTTCACCGGCTGTTTTCCGATCAACTCCTCGCTGGATTCCTTGATCGATTCGAACTCTTGAGCCTTTTTCCACAAATAGTATTCGTAGTCGCCGAAGAAGTTCCTGGCGTTGCCCTCCTCAATTTCCACAATGCGCGTGGAGATGCGCGTCAGGAACGTAGGGTCGTGCGAAATAAAGATGATCGTGCCGGGAAACTCCGTGAGGGCGTCGGTCAGCACATCGACCGAGGCAGGGTCCAGGTGATTGGTCGGCTCGTCGAGCAACAGCGTATTGGCCGGCTCGACCAACATTCTCGCCAGTGCGACGCGGTTCCGTTCGCCGCCGCTGAGCGCTTTGATCGGTTTCTTCTGGTCGGGACCGGAGAATAGGAACGCGCCGGCAAGCCCGCGAAGGAAATTCGTCTCCGCCGTGGTTGAGACTTCCGCTAATGATTCCAGAATCGTGTGTTCAGGATTGAGCGTTTCCGCCTGGTGTTGAGCGAAATAATGGAGGGTGACGCCGTGGCCGACCGTTCTTGTGCCACTGTCCGGTGCCAGAACGCCGGCCAGCATCTTGAGCAGCGTACTTTTCCCCGCGCCGTTTTCACCGACGAGGGCGATTCTCTGGCCGCGCTCGACGGAAAAGTCCAGCGATGAATAGACGACCTTCTCGCCGTATCGCTTGCTCACCCCCTTGAGTTCCAGGACGTGGCGTCCGCTCGTTGAGGGGAGGGGAAACTTGAACTTCACCCGCTTGGTATCACGCTGGAGCTCAATCAATTTGACCTTCTCCAGCTGCTTGATGCGCGACTGCACCTGGCGGGCCTTGTTGGCCTGATAACGAAAGCGGTCGACAAATTGTTGGACCCGCGCCACTTCCTTGGCCTGCCGATTGGCCGCGGCTTGAAGTTGCGCGTCGCGCTCAGCCCGCAATTCGCGGAACTTCGTATAGTTTCCCCGGAACTCCTGGATCTTCTTATCGCGAAGTTCCCAGATGTGGGTCGCAATGCGGTCGAGAAAGGCGGTGTCGTGACTGATGACGAGCAAGGTGAGTTTCGAATTCAGCAGAAACTCTTCGAACCACCGCTGAGTCGGCTTGTCCAAATGGTTGGTCGGCTCGTCCAGCATGAGGACGTCCGGATTGGAAAGCAACAGATGGGCCAGCGCCACGCGCATGCGATAGCCGCCGGAAAGGTTCTCGACCGGTCGCGCAAAATCCGCTTCACTGAACCCGAGTCCAGAGAGAATCCGCTTCGCCTCGTGTTCGGGATATTCGTCTCGATGGGCAGCGTCGAGCGCCGTTTTCCCCGTGATGGTTTCGAGTTCCTGAGGAAGGTACCCAATACGGAGGCGCGGGCGCTTTCGGATCGTACCTTCGCCGGGCGATTCTTCGCCGAGAATCATTTTAAATAATGTGGTCTTGCCCGTTCCGTTCGGTCCAACGAGCCCGACACGCGTGTGCGGCCGCAGATGCGCGGAGGCATCGTCGAATAGGACTTTGGTCGAAAACTGCTTATGAATTGACTCAATTTGAAGCATGGCAATAGCATCAACTGACCGAGAATGAACTGGAAGTGTTTATCCGCGCGCGCGAATCATGGTACAGCGATGAAACACGCGCGGTTCAACCGAAGGTTGGTTTACAAAAGGGAAGCTCACAGTTAGGGTTTTATCCGTCGGCGCCCGTTACAAAGAACCGATGAATAGCCGACGGTACGAGCAAGCTTGGTTTGGTGGAGCTGGCCGGGATTGAACCGGCGACCTCGTGAATGCCATTCACGCGCGCTCCCAACTGCGCCACAGCCCCACTCTGATTCTTCGGAACGATGAAAAAGCACCGTGAAATCGCGGTGATCCTAACACTGCAACCTGTTGGCAGTCAAGAAAAGGGACCTGCCCTTGAATATGAAAGAAAGAAATGAGCGAAGAAAGAACCGACCAGCACGGTCCTTGACAAACATTAGACGGGCCCCTACCATGACCCCTCGGCCCTGGCCTTGAATCCTGCCAGGGCTGTTTTTTGGGATCTACGCATCGATGGGTAATCTGATTGTCATAGGTGCGCAGTGGGGCGACGAAGGCAAGGGCAAGATCGTCGATATCTTGGCCCGTGATGCCGATGCCGTCGTCCGCTATCAAGGCGGCTCGAATGCGGGACACACCGTCATTAACGACCACGGGACGTTTATCTTTCACCTCATTCCTTCCGGAATTCTCTATCGCGGCACGCTCTGTGTGATTGGCAACGGAGTTGTCGTCGATCCGGCATCCCTGATCGAGGAAATGGATCATCTCCAGGGCCAGGGGCTCAAGTTCGGGAAGAACTTTGTCATCAGCCAGCGGGCGCATGTGATCCTGCCCTATCACAAGGCCATCGATAAAGCAGCTGAACAATCGAAGGGTTCTCGCCGTATCGGAACAACCGGTCGAGGCATCGGTCCCTGCTATGCCGACAAGATTTCCCGCATCGGGATTCGCATGGGCGACCTGCTGAATCCAAAGGTCTTTCGCAAGAAATTGGAAGAGAACCTGGTCGAAATCAACTGGTTCTTGGAACAGCTGTACAAGGTCGAGCGGTTCGAAGTTGAAAAGGTCTACCAGCAGTATATGGGCTACGCAGACCGACTGAGAAGCCACGTAGTTGATGCAACCATGCTGGTGAACCGGATGATTGATGCCAGAAAGACCATCCTGTTCGAAGGTGCGCAGGGGACGCACCTTGATGTGGATCTGGGGACCTATCCGTACGTCACCTCGTCGAGCTCGACAGCCGGAGGCGCCTCGACCGGGACCGGCGTGGGGCCCACGAAGATCGATGCCGTGCTTGGTGTAGCCAAGGTCTACAGCACCAGAGTCGGCAGTGGACCGTTCCCGACCGAATTAACCGACGAAGTGGGAGCCGGGCTGCAAGATCGGGGGAAAGAGTTCGGGGCTACAACCGGACGGGCGAGACGGTGCGGCTGGTTCGATGCCGTCGTGGTTCGGTATGCCACGAGGGTGAACGGATTTACTTCACTGGCGATGACCAAACTGGACGTCCTTGATGGTTGCAAAGAACTGCAGGTCTGCACCGGTTATCGCTACGAAGGCCAGCTCTATCGGGACATGCCGGCTGACCTTCAAACATTGACTGACTGTGAACCGGTGTACAAGCGCTTCAAGGGGTGGTCCGCTTCAACGACCGGCGTGACAACCTATAAAGGTCTTCCCGCGGAAGCCAAGCGGTACCTTCAGTACATCGAAGATATCGCCGAATGTCCCATCGATATGATTTCGACCGGTTCGAAGCGCGCCGCCACCATCGTTCTAAAAAATCCGCTCAAGATCCCTCCACGAACAGGGAAACGGTACGGGCGAGTACTCCTCTAGGCACAG
This sequence comes from Nitrospira sp., assembly GCA_035455145.1. Taxonomy (GTDB): domain Bacteria; phylum Nitrospirota; class Nitrospiria; order Nitrospirales; family Nitrospiraceae; genus Nitrospira_C. Next base: position 2,647 of record DATIFR010000114.1, on the reverse strand, counting down.
GCCGACGGGGAGTGATAGAATTCGCACCCTCCATTAGGTGAGCCGCTAGCTCAGACGGTAGAGCATCGCCCTTTTAAGGCGAGGGCCCTGGGTTCGAGTCCCAGGCGGCTCACCACCTTATACAAAATACAAAGGGCAGAACCTTCAAAACTTTTTTCAATCTTTTCCCGGCTGCCCAGCATTTCCCCTGATTATGTCATCGTCCAGCGCTTACCATTAGCTATGGACATTTCGTTCTGCTCCAAGCGATCATTACGCCGGATTTGTTATGTTGCAAAAGTAACCAGATCGTGGAAAAGGCTATGTTTCGTGCGAGGGAGAGGTATGAGCGATCTCGAAGCCTTTGTGCATCAGTTTTTTGGACGGCGACGATACTTGCCCTGCTACTGGCAGCCTATGTAATTCTTTTCTACGCTACAAAAACGCCGTGGCTGAGGTCTTCTCATGTCTAGCTTCGCAATTTCCACCTTTTTACTTTCCACACCCGTACTGATTCCGAGCAATCTCACCACTTCGAGAATGGAGATATGAGACCATCGAGGAACTGCTGCCTCAGGTTTTGCGCCAGCCCCCAAATCGGCGACGAGACGAAGGAGCAAAGATGACAAAAAAAGAGGGTGGTTCTTCTGCCCGTGCTACGTTTTCTCTGCTCATCCTGGTTCTCTTTCTGCTCGGTTCGTTCGTGCTCCCCTCATTCAATTTGAGTCGAAGCCAGGCCCACGCCGCAGGCGGAGGTCAGACGAAGTTCCAGCGCATATCGACACAGTTCATCGCGGCGTTGGGCGATCCAGGTGCGACCTCCGGGAGCGGCGCGCAATCGTGGGGTCTGTGGCCTCTGGACCCGGGTCCTCGGGGCGTCGAGCTGAACAGCTATAAACGGTTGAAGGATGCCGGTGGCGTCGCCCCGGCGCGCTGGAAGTTCGACGGCACGGACTGGTGGCTGGAGGAACACGGCTTGATCATGGAGCAGCCGACCTTTCCGCTCCCTCCCGGCAAATACGTGGTCACGGGTGCCCGCGACGTAACGGCTGTGCTGACCATTCATCCCGCCGACAGGAATGGCGACAGGCGCTGGGAGCTCGATAAAGGCGCGACGCTCTACGACGTGACGCACCTGGCCTGCCGCTCCGCACGCTATACACCGGCAGCGGTTGGTGGTTTGTGCTCGCCGGCAAACGTGCAGAAGACGGCGTTTCCAGTTGCGCCAGGGGGAGCGATGCCTCCGGTCGAGGGCTGCACGAAGCAGGACTATGCGGTTCTCATCGTGATCGGCGTGGGCGTGGAAGACTGAGGATAAAACGGGGACATTCTGAATTTCCCGGCGCGTGGCGGGCCCGGCGTTATCGCCCGCCTCTCAGTTGATCGTCTCTCATCCCTGCAGAACGGACGGGACAAACCCAGCTGACTCTTCATCGGCGGGAGAGCGGGTTGGATCGCTGTGTCATATGACAATCACATTACAAATCAGCCGAAACCGAGGCCCGGCCAAGTGTTGGTCGATTCGTCCTAGCCGCCTCCGCGGCGTAGAACCCCAAACACGATGATTAACACTGCGGCGCCGCCATACCAGGGAAGGATAGCCCACGGATTGCTGGTCTGAACGTAGCTGACGATCCAATGCCCGGCAAATACGATCCCTAGGACGATCAAGGCGGCAACTATCAGGCTTCCTTGGCCAGGTGATTTCTCAGGGAACATATGTCCGTACTCTCCGCCTGCGATCCTAAGAGAAGCTCATGGGAAACACAACCACTTCGCACGAATGCCTACAGGAGGAAAGATGTCAGCACCTATTCCCCCGGCAGAGGCCACGCCCTCCGGCCGTTTCCCGCGCGCGGGCCTGTCTTATCCTGCAGCGCCATTGAATGCATCTCCCGCCACGGCCGGGACAAATCACGCGGACCCTTAATCAGCGGGCTTCCGCTCTGCTAAAAGGGATGGAGCCAAGGGGCTCTTATAGTTCCCTGTCACTGGTGAACGGCATGCCCAACCATCGTGCCAATACTGACTTTGCCGGTCGGCACTTTGGCGCCCTCGGGCCATAGTGCAAAGATGATCCCATCGGTCTTGGCAACCGTGTCCGCAAATTCCTTGGCCTTATCGGGAGGCATATCCAGTATTTTGATGTTCCCTATGACACCCTCCACGGAATGATCATGCCAAACCTTTTTCCAAACCTTCTTGGGAAGGACCTTCTCGTCACGAGTGACAGTTTTTGCGACAATGTATTCCACACCGATGAGATTCGCGTTATGGTCTTCCGTCTCGTAGAGAAGGCACTCAATGAAGGGCTCAGGAGAGACGATCTTGCAATAGTGATGGAATGGCCCCCGTACCTTTCCATCGATTAAGTGCGGTGCCGTGACGTGGATGACATGGCCGTCCGCGGGAGTCGCTTTTGCGGCAGTTTCCGGTGCAGCTGGCGAGGCAGGAGGTGCCTCTTGGCCTTGTGAAGGCCCAGCCGCGATTGCAAGGATGAACCAAGAGCATAGAACACTCAGTGCCTTTATCATGGAGGCCTCCTTTCCTAAGACAAGTGATTCTAGTTTACGAAAACAACAGAAGACAGGCAAATGCCCGTAGCTCGGTTGGATAGCGGAGCGGATGGGAGAAAAAAGGTGTCCGCAACCATATTGAGGAATAATGG
>DATIFR010000113.1:0-3833 GCA_035455145.1 Nitrospira sp. | reverse complement strand
TGGGGATGCGAACAGATCTTCTTGACCTCTTCGGGAACCCCGGATTTCGACAACAAATGATGCGACACTTCTTGGAGAACCTCCCCGTAGATCAGGAGGTGCGAATCGATAAACATGTCCAGGGTGTGATTGACGACACCTTCCGTCGTATTTTCAATGGGGACGACACCAAAATGCGCGCGGCCCCGTTCGACTTCGCTAAACACTTCTTTGATGCTGTTGACCGGTACATATTGGGCCGACGAACCGAATTTCTGCGTACAGGCCATATGCGTAAACGTGGCCCTGGGGCCGAGATAGGCAACTTTTTGAGGCCCTTCCAGGGACAACGAAGCGGACATGATTTCACGGTAGACCGGACGGATCGCTTCGGACGGAAAGGGGCCGGTATTCTGCCTGGCTAGTCGTTCGATGATCGCGGCTTCACGGGCCGGCGTGTGCAGATTGGCATCGGCATCCTTCTGCTTCTTCAGCTTGCCGATCTCAATAACGCTCTTAGACCGTTCGTTGAGGAGACGCAAAATCTCGTCATCGATTCGGTCTATTTCCTTCCGGTAGTCGGAAAGGTCTCCGGGCATGAACGGACCCCCTCCACCCGTGCCTCATGAGTTGGACGAGCGTCCAGAGGCAGGACGGGTGTGAGCAAGAGAGAAATGATACAGGAACCGGTCCCGGAAATGCAAGGAGACCCCTGGAGTTTCAGGAACTTGCGCGATTGAGGTACAGAATGAATTCCATGGGGTGGTGAGCGAGATCAACGGGGTGGCTTTGGCATCGAGTGTTTCGGCTTATCGAAACAGTCGGGCGAGCCAGGGGAGCAAGTTGCCGGTGCCGGGCCTTGAATACCGTATTCGCTGTTAGAACAGCTGCGAGGCTGGCCTGCTGAAATGATCGAACGCTAACTTCGTGGCCTGTCGGCCGCGCCCGGTGCGATCAAGAAATCCGGCTTGAATGAGATAGGGCTCGTGGACGTCTTCGAGCGTGCTCTTATCTTCTTGAACGGCCGCCGCGAGGGACTCAACCCCTACGGGACCTCCTCCAAACTTTTCAATAATCGTGAGCAGGATCTTTCGATCCATTTCGTCAAACCCTGCCGTATCCACACCCAGCCAAGCTAAGGCCTCTTGCGCGACGGATTTGGTGATCCGGCCTTCGGCCTTGACTTGAGCATAATCCCGGACCCGCTTGACGAGCCGATTCACGATCCGCGGCGTCCCTCTGGCACGGCGGGCTATTTCTTCCGCGCCGGCCGGCTCAATGGGAATCTCGAGCAGCCCGGCCGACCGCATGACGATAATTTTCAGTTCAGCTGGCGAATAAAACTCCAAGCGATGAACGAGCCCGAACCTGTCTCGAAGCGGAGAGGTCAGAGCGCCGGCTTTCGTTGTGGCGCCGACAAGCGTAAAACGAGGGAGGTCCAGCTTCACCGTCCTGGCCGCAGGCCCTTGCCCCACCACGAGATCGAGCTGGAAATCCTCCATCGCCGGATAGAGCGCCTCTTCGACCGACGCTGGAAGGCGATGGATCTCATCGATGAACAGCACGTCCTGTTCTTGGAGATTCGTCAGAATCGAAGCGAGGTCGCCGGCATGCGCCAGGACAAGGCCGGAGGTGGCACGCAGAGTTCCACCCATTTCCCTGGCGATGATATGAGCGATCGTCGTCTTGCCGAGACCGGGCGGACCGTAGAATATCGTGTGGTCGAGGGTTTCGCGACGCTGCTTCGCCGCTTCGATACAAATTCTCAGCGACTCCTTCATACGCTCCTGGCCGATGTATTCATCGAGCGTGTGCGGGCGCAAGGCCTGCTCGATGGTTCGCTCGTCATCGGTCAGCTGGGCATTCACGATTCGATCGCTCATGCTCTCTCGGTCTCTCGGCCCCGCCTCACGGTTTCTCCGGGGCCGGAATGTATCTCGGGGGCGGCGGCAGAGCGCCCTGACCCGGTGTCGGAGTGCTCCCGCAATCAGGCGGACAGATCTTCCCCCCCTTTGTGGGATCCGGCAGGTTCAGTTCCATTCTTTCAAGTTGGCATTGCGAGAGCCGCCCCCCGTCCTGGTTACCACAGCGAGCCGGCACCGAGGAACTCCCCACTTCACGATACCCTTCAGGGCACGATCCGCACACCGGCAACATATTCGCTCCAAGCGGGACGCATTGGACCAAAGTCGGATCCCCATCCTTACAAATTCCCGGCGCTTCGGTCACGCCGGTTGTGGCATAGCCCTCGGGGCACTTCCCGCAAGTCTTGCCAATGCTTTTCGGCCCTGCCGGCGTATCCTCAGCAATAACCGGAATCGGCGCGAGCATGAGCACTATTACCATCATCGATAGCTTGAGTATGGAACACCGATGGGTCGAGGTCATTGGCTACCCCCTTGCCAAGTCTTTCAATGTCTCACGGATCAGTTCCTGCAGACTCACGGGTCCTACCTTGGACTTGCGCACCTGCTTCAACACTTCTTTGGCATCTTGGGCCCGATAGCCGAGGTTCGTCAATGCCGAGAGCGCATCGTCAAACGTGGAATCCTGTCCGTTGGAAGACAAATCGGAGGAATGAGCCAGCGCCGGATGCAACTTCGCCGACTTGTCCTTCAACTCCAGGACAAGCCGGCCTGCCGTCTTTTTCCCGATTCCGGGAACGGTCTCCAGCTTCTCGACATCGCCCGATTGAATCGCGGAGACCAGATCGGGTAGAGGCAACGCCGAGAGGATGCCGAGCGCCGACTTGGGGCCGATGCCGGAAACCGTCGTCAGCAGCACAAAGGCGTCTTTCTCCTGTTGCGTGACGAAGCCGAACAGCTGGATGGCATCTTCACGCACGTGGGTATGGATGCTGAGCGAGACCGTGTGATTGAGGTCGGGGAGGCTATAGAACGTGCTAAGGGGGATAAAGACTTCGTAGCCGACCCCCTGAACATCGAGGGCCAGATGCGTCGGCGCCTTGAAGGCCAGTCGGCCTGTCAGTAAGGCGATCATGCGTCGGTCGTGCGAGACTCCTGAAGCGATGGATGATGAGATCGTCTGCTAGCCCGCTGCTGCTGCCGCGGCGACTTTCTCCATGACATCGTCGGGTATATCGAAGTTTGCGTGCACCTTTTGGACATCGTCGTGCTCATCCATGATCTCCATGAGCCTGAGCATCTGTTCTGCATCTTTTTCTTGGAGCCTGATGGTGTTCTGGGGGATAAAAGTAATTTCCGCCAAGGTCGTGTCGATTTTCGCTTCGGCAAGGGCTCTCTTTACGGCTTCGAAATCATGAGGGTTCGTGACGACCTCATACAACTTCTCGCCGACCTTCACATCCTCTGCGCCCGCATCGAGCGCAACGGACAAGAGCGTATCTTCATCAACTTTGCCCTTGTCGATCGTCAGAAGGCCCTTCTTCTGAAACTGCCAGGCCACTGCCCCCGCTTCGGCCATATTGCCATGATTCTTGGTAAAGAGGCTCCGAATCTCGGCAACGGTCCTGTTACGATTGTCGCTCGTAATTTCCAGCAATAGTGCAGTACCTCCCGGTCCATACCCTTCCAATGTAAATTCCTCGTAGGTAACTCCTGGAAGTTCACCCGTACCACGCTGGATGGCTTTCTTCATGGTATCGCCTGGCATGTTGGCTTCCTTCGCCTTGGCGATCGCCAATCTCAAGCGGGGGTTGCCGTCCGGATCGCCCCCTGAACGGGATGCAATCGTCAACTCCCGGATGATTCTTGTAAAGATCTTCCCGCGCTTGGCGTCCTGGGCACCTTTGTGCCGTTTGATTGTGGCCCAGTGGCTATGTCCGCCCATGGCTTACTCCATTTGCCGGTGCAATACGGACCGGCTTGTCCAAC
>DATIFR010000112.1:0-21802 GCA_035455145.1 Nitrospira sp. | reverse complement strand
ATTCTACTTCCCCCGAGAGGTCCGGATCAGAACTGGTGAAAAGGTGGTCTGGTTCTACGCGGACGGTTCTCGCGCACCGCACACCGTCACAAGTGGTGCGTGCCGCGGGGCTGATTGTTCAGGCGGGGGGCAGGCGTTCGCGAGCGGGCCGACGCTGCTCAAGCCCGGGGATCGCTTCGAGCACACTTTCACGCGACCCGGGACCTATCCGTACCACTGCGAATTCCATACGGCTACAATGCAGGCCACGGTGATCGTTAGCCCATGAGGAGCTGGATCGAAAGGGGATCAGAAAAGGGGCGGGAGTCTTTGTTTGATCGCCTCGTCCGCGCGCGGCATTGTTGTAGTTCTTGAATAACGCCATGGCCTACCTTCGATTTTCGAAAGACTGTGATTGGTGTGTTTTCGATGAGGCTCAGAAAGGCGAGTCTGAGAGTCGTCTTGCCGTGTGGCACAAAGATCATAAGGAGCAAGGCGCGTCGTATACTGCGGACATGATTCGAAAGATGCTGGAGTCGGGAGATTACTCTATCATCCCAGGGTATCAACCGCACCATAAACGCATGCTCGATGACGCGTTCGAAGCGTGGCTGAACGAGCAATCAAGTACAGAAATATAGTGCCGGCTCCGTCTCATCAACTTGGCAAAAAGAAAACGGTGTCAGGAATAGTTTCCTTCGGATCAGCCGCCTCGGTCCCTCTAGCCGCAACAGCATATTATCCGTGACCACTCTTGCGGATTTCTGGCTGAACACATCAGCATGAGCCAATAGTCGGGTTTGAATAATATGGACCAATTAATGAGCGAGAAATATCATCCCTCGGCGAATTCAAATGCATTCTAAGGAGGATTTATGACTGAAGCCCCTGATTTATATGCCGACCAATTTCAAGTCAATTCCGGGGCATATGGGTGCACGATTAATTTTCAACTCTCGTGAGCAACCCCTGCGGCACCAGGGGCTCTACCTCAAATCGAACGTGTTGCTACATTTCGTCTACCTCTGACTCCTCTGTAAATGATTGAGAACGAACCGATAATAAGATGAGATCAGGCCCTATATTCTCGCAGGCATCATGGTTTTCAATTTTCACTCCCTCCGGGTCCGGGGTGCCAACCCGGTGCCCCGCACATGACCAAAGTTGAAGCGTTTTTGTTGATGAACCGTGACTAGATTCGAGATTGGCAAGTCGATGTGCTGAACATGTGGCTGGATGTTGCTGTAATACAGAGACTAATCAGAGGCACCATAAGCCAAGACACGCAGCTTACCAGGTCGATGCGTGAGCTGGGGCCTAGACAGGTTGTCTTTTATGAGGACGAATTGTCCTGCTTTTCGTCTCGTCTTTAGAGCTATCGCTGCAAAGCGTTTTACCCAATCCTCCTGAAATACAAATCCTTTCTCATATTACTTAAAGCCGTCGTGCGCCGAGTGGCCAGGTCTGTGATTTGCTTAGTAGAGGAATCGGAGGAACCCACAGCACCTGATGGAAGCGGGCCTTGTGCCGAAATCTCTTTTGCGGTGGACGGACAAAGATCGACGCGTTCCACGATACGCAACAGGTGCCGTAGGGACATCACGATGAAGACTCTTGTGAGAGGCATTCTCCTTGCCGGAGTGGTGAGTGTGGCTGGAGGGATCGTGGGAGGGATGATAATGATGGTTGCAGATCCAAGACCGCATCCGGCTCCCGGGCCGACCGATCCATTACCCCCAGGCCCAACGTCGCCCCTTCCCCCCCAACCGATCCCACTTCCGCCGAAGCCGCCGGTCCCACCGGCGCCGCCTCTACCACAGACTTCTTCCCTGCAGCATGAAGTCCAGAGCCTGCATGAGAAGGCTCGAGCCTGACTGGATGGAAACACGATGGAACTTGCTCATCTAACCAAGCAATACTCCGAGGGGCGCCGCATTGCGATGATCCGTCCAAAACAGTGGCCGGAGCCCGAGAAACACACATGCAATCCGAATCAGCCGACCAGGACAATAGAGGATGGCGCTTAGTCAAGACCTGGGACTTTGGTTGCCTCTGGTGGGGGCAGGTCACGTCTCAAGTAGGCGAGGCTCTGAGCAAAGTGGCCTTGCTCTGGTTTGTCTATGACCTCACCGGGTCGGCGCTGATGATCGCGTTGGTTGGCCTCTTAGAGACGATTCCGCCACTGGTCTTTGGCCCCCTCATCGGCGTCTATCTCGACCGTCTCCCGAAGAAAACCGTGATGATCTGGGTGGATCTGACTCGCAGCGTCATGACCTTCCTCATCCCGGCGCTGTATGGACTGGGCCTGCTGAGTCTTGAAGGGCTGTACATCTTGATTTTTTTGACTGCGACGGTCTCGACGGTGTTCGGTCCGGCGTTGGTATCGGCGGTTCCGTTGCTGGTCAGGCGGTGCGAGCTTGTCTCAGCCAATGCGCTCATCCAGGGCACGAACAATATCGGCATCCTGTTGGGCCCGGCTATCAGCGGGGTGCTGATCGCGCTGATTGGCGCGCAACACGCGCTGTACGTGAATAGCGCGACGTTCTTCATCTCGGCGCTGTGTCTCCTGCCCATCCGCTTCAATGAAACACGCTGGCGGACTCAGGAGATATCAGCGCGGTCGGGAGCGGTGCTGAGCGATCTCACGGTGGGGTTCCGGTTCGTGTTCGGGGACCGCTCGACGGTGTTTCTGTTGGTGATTATTGCGGCCCTCTACAATCTGGGAGCCAGCGCCTTTGTCTTTGTTCTGCCCGTGTATGCCAAGGAGCTGTTGCATGCCGAACCGGTTCAACTCGGCTGGCTCTGGTCTTCTCTGGGCGTCGGGATGCTCATCGCCTCCTCGTGGCTGGCCTGGAGACGGAAGGACGATGTGCAGAGCCGGATGCACCTGCTCATCCGCGGCACGACTGTGGGGGGACTGGCGGTCTGCAGTCTCAGCCTGCTGGAATCCCCGCTGATCGCGGCGGCAGTCGTGATCCTGGTGGGAGCCAGCGGGGCAGTTCTCAATCCGGTGGTGTGGGCGCTGCTGCAGGAGGCGACGCCATCGCATCTCATGGGGCGGGTCCTCACGACGTTCAGCACCGGTTCGATGGCGGCAGCCATGATTGGCATGACGGGATTCGGGTGGGCGGCGGATGCGATCGGACCGGCGGCGAGTCTTGTTGGCCTCGGATTTGTGCTCCTGCTGACGGCGGGGGTGGCGACCCTGTTCGCCCGCCAAGCCATGAGCATGGAGGTGGCGGTCACCTAGCCGGGATCCCGGGGTCAACGGTTCTCCTTCTCTTCAGCGTGCTGTTCCGTCCCTCTGTTCTTGACCACCGGAACGCGGCATCGTTATCGTGTACGGAGCTGAGGTGACGACCGCAGGGCGACGCGTCCCAGGAGATCGCCGCCGGGGGAGAACAACGTCAGTGGGGCTCGGTCAAGACCAACGCACCGCCAGCCAGCCGACAATCCTCGAACTTGGTTCGGGTGGCACCGGTTCGCGCGTTGAGAGGACACGGTGGCTGCTGACGCGTGATTTCAGCCTGATCTGGTGGAATCAGGTGCTGTCGCAAGTGGCCGACGGCGTGAGTCGGTTGGCCCTTCTCTGGTTCGTGTACTCCGTGACGGGATCGCCGCTGAAGACCAGCGTCATCGGCTTACTCCAGACGCTGCCGCCTATCCTCTTAGGCCCGCTCATTGGTGTCTCGGTCGACCGGCTGCCCAAGAAAGCGATTCTGATCGGCAGCGACGTTGCGCGAGCGATCTTAATCGGGTTGATACCCTGTTGGGTATCAACAGACATGTTCACGGTCGAAAGCCTCTATGTCCTGGTCTTCCTATATGGCATTGCCACGGCGATGTTCGTGCCCGCACTGTCCGCGTCTGTCCCGTTTCTGGTCGGCCGATCCCGGTTCACAGCGGCCAATGCACTGCTCCAGAGCACAACCAGCATCGGAATGATCATGGGGCCCGTGCTCAGCGGCCTGGGCATCGCCTTCTCCGGGTCACAGGAGGTCCTGTGCGCCAATGCGGTGACGTATGTCGCGGCGGCACTGTGTCTCGTGCCGATCCAGCTCCCTCGCCCCATGATGGCGCACCCAAGGAGCCCCGTCGCCGCGACGCGCGGCGACCTGACGGAGGGGATCCGGTATGCGCTACGCTCCCAGCCGACCATCCAGGTGCTGATTCTGATGGCGTCGGTGTACACATTCGGGACGAGCGCCTTGACGACGCTGTTTCCGGTCTTCGGGAAAAAGATGCTGGCGTTGGGCCCGGTGGAGGTCGGGTATCTCTGGGCCTGGCTGGGCATTGGGATGTTTCTGGTGTCGCTCGGTCTCGTGTCGGTGACACAATGGGAGGTACGCAAGCGCCTCCAAGTCGTGTCGGTGTCGAGTGTGATCGGAGGCGCGGCGCTCTGCGGGCTCACCTGGACGCAGGACCTGATGATGGCAACGGTGCTGATGGCCAGCATCGGGATGGGGTTCGGAACATGGACCCCCATCGCTTGGGGAATGATCCAGGAAGTCTCGCCGGCCCACATGGTAGGGCGGGTCATGGCCATCTATACGGCGATCGCGACGGCCACTTCGATGGCCGGCATCGCTTTTTTCGGGTGGCTGACGGAGCGGTTCAACGAAGATACCAGCGTGATCGGGATCGGGTTCGTCCTCTTCCTGTTGGCGCTGGTAGCCGCCTGGTTTAGTCGCCGGGTCACGGATACGGGCGACCCCGCCGACGTCACAGAACGCGAAGCCCGTACGATTGTCAGAACCTTCGCCGATGAGCCATTGACGAGGGAGGGCAACCTCTGTTTTGCTTCTCCTTGTCCGCCTCGAACGGGGTGAGGCAACCGAAAGACGGATGCCGTGTCGACCATGAAATCTATCGCGTTTTCCGGAGTTCTCGAGCTGAATGTGTATAATGCGACCGTGGAAGAGAAAATGTCGGCAGAGCCTCACTCGAATCCCGTGGAGGAACGGTTCATCAGGAGCGGGACAAGCCTATGCGTCGGCACGTTCGTTGAGCAGTGAAGGGAGCGACGTGCACGCTCTGGCTAGTTGACTCGAGGAGGCCCGATTAATGTTCGAGACGATGTTGAGTTACGCGAGTCACGTCGGATTCTCTGCCAAGGAACTGTCGCAGAGCGGCGAGCATCTGCGAGATTTTCCGCAAGGCTTCAGCCACAGGGGGCTCATCAGTGCCCCTTATACTCCCGATCCAGCGTTGAGTCGGCGCTCTCAAATAACAGGTTGAGATGCCAGAAGAGAACATCATGCGCGGGACAGACCGGCCCTTCCGGTTCACCGGATGCAGCGAACTGCGAGAGATCCTCGGCGAAGAAGCGGAAGACGAAAAGCGGTTGGTGGAATTGCTTGAAGCGGTTCCGCTCGATTCGATCTATTTTCACACGCACAGTTATTTTCTGAGGCACAGCTATGTCGAACGGGTGTATCCGAACGATTTTGCGCAGTGGGTGGCGATGGAAGTGCGGGACCATGTGTTGGGAGAACGGCTGGCAGTGGTCGACCTGTTCGAGTTCGAGGGACTTGATGCGCTTCGCGCGGAACTCATTTCAATTATCGACGACCATCTATCCAGGACGCCGATCGTGCCGCGAGTGATTTTCGGTGAGCCGTTCTACTTCAATCAATCCCGTATTCTGGCGGTGCCGACTGGACTGGAAGTACGGACGCTGCGGGAGTTTCGGCACGCGCTCGGGGAGGTGGAGGTGAGCGCGATCTATTTTCATATCTTCGAAGCTCGGCATCGCCTCAAAGGCGAAGAAAGCGACTTCTCTGAGTGGATTCGCCAGAGTCTCGGCATGCCGGAGCTGGCAGAGAAATTACGCGCCATCAATCCGTATTTGGGCAGTCTCGAGCGCCTGCGTTCCGCGCTGCTCACGGTGTGCGATGAGTTTCTGGCTCGAGAGCCTATGCGCTAAATGAGAGGAGGGATACAGTGCCAAGGGCAGATCCACTCTGGTTCAAAGACGCGGTGTTTTACGAACTTCACGTCAAAGCCTTTTATGACGGGAATGACGATGGCATCGGGGATTTCCTCGGCCTGATCCAGAAACTGGATTACCTGGAATGGCTGGGGGTCGATTGCCTCTGGTTGCTGCCCTTCTTCCCCTCCCCCTTGCGTGATGACGGTTACGATGTCGCGGACTATCGCGGAATCTTTCCGGACTACGGGTCGATGGAAGATTTCCGAACATTCCTCAACGAAGCACACCGGAGGGGCATGCGCGTGATTGCGGACCTCGTACTGAACCACACCTCCGATCAGCACCCTTGGTTCCTTGAGTCGAGGAGCTCTCCGCAGTCGCCGAAGCGCGACTACTATGTCTGGAGCGACAGCGACAAGAAGTATGGGAACGCGCGGATTATCTTTATCGACACAGAAAAGTCCAACTGGACATGGGATCCGGTTGCGAAAGCCTATTACTGGCACCGGTTTTTCAGCCATCAGCCGGACTTGAACTACGACAATCCAGAGCTGCAAAAGGAGATGCTGGACGTGATGTCCTTCTGGCTCGACCTGGGGCTAGATGGATTCCGGTGCGACGCCGTCCCTTACTTGTTCGAGCGGGAGGGCACGATCTGCGAGAACCTCCCGGAGACCCACGCCTATCTCAAAGAAGTCCGCAAACGGATCGACCAGACCTATCAGGGACGCATTCTACTGGCGGAGGCCAATCAATGGCCCGCGGATGTGCGTCCGTATTTCGGGGATGGCGACGAGTTCCACATGGCGTTTCATTTCCCTCTCATGCCGAGGCTTTTCATGGGGGTCGGCAGTGAAGATTGGCATCCCATTGAGGACATGTTCACGCACACGCCTCCGATCCCGGAGAATTGCCAGTGGTGCCTGTTTCTGCGTAACCACGACGAGCTGACGTTGGAAATGTGTTCCGGCGAAGAACGGGACTACATGTACTATGCTTATGCGCGTGATCCGCAGATGCGGCGCAATATCGGCATTGCCCGCCGCCTGGCTCCCTTGCTGGATAATGATCGTCGCAAGATCGAACTGCTTAACAGCCTTGTCTTTACCCTCCCCGGAAGCCCGATCGTGTATTACGGTGATGAGATTGGGATGGGGGACAATGTTCATCTCGGAGATCGCAATGGTGTTCGGACGCCGATGCAGTGGAGTGCTGACCGGAACGGGGGGTTCTCAAAGGCCGACCCGTCGAAGCTCTATTTGCCGGTCACGTCTGATTCAGTGTACGGGTATCAAGCCACCAACGTAGAGGCTCAGCGACAGTCGCCGCACTCGCTCCTGCACTGGATGAAGCAGATGATCTCCGTGCGCAAGAAGCATCCTGCGTTTCGGCGTGGAACGCTCGCCTTTCTTCATCCACGGACCGACAACGTCCTCGCCTACCTGCGAGAGTATCGGGGCGACACGCTGCTCCTCGTGCATAACCTGGCCAGATCGGCGCAAGCAGTTGAGTTGGACCTGGCTAAATTCGAGGGAGCAGTCCCGATTGAACTATTCGGCGGTTCGCGATTTCCGACTGTCGGGAAGCACCCTTACGCGTTCAGTCTGGCTCCATACGGATTCTACTGGTTCAAACTGCAGCAGCCATTGAGCCCCGATGGATCCTACGGAATTGAAGGCAGCATCATTTAGCGCATCTGGTGGAGTCGGAGGGCGGTAATAGAATGGCTCAAGAACTGGACGAATATCGAGACTACGCACCGAAAGGAACGGTCGAATTTCTGTATCGGCTGAGTGACCTGGTCGCGGGGCGGAGTTTCCTGCACGTCAACGCGGTTCGATACGGTGGCGGCATGGCCGAGATCCTCCGTCGCCTTGTGCCGATGATGAAGGCGTTGGGCGTGGACGCTCGCTGGGAAGTCTTGGCGGGCGATCAAGAATTTTTCCATATTAGCAAGCAATTGGCCAGCGCGTTGCAGGGTCAAGAGGAAACCCTGACCGAACAGTTGGAACAGATCTATCTCAAGATCACCCAGCGCAATGCCCAGAGCCTGAACCTGGATGCGGACCTCGTCATGATCCACGACCCCCCACCGGTGGCCTTGATCGAGCACCGGAAGGGCGGCACCTGGATCTGGCGATGCTACCTCGACCTGGCCAGGCCGCAACAGCGCAGCTGGAGTTTTCTGCGTCGTTTTGTCGTCCGGTACGATGCTGCCATCTTTTCGCTTCCCGGCTTCGCCCACAGACTTCCCATCACCAAGTTCTTGATCTACCCGTCGATCGATCCATTGAGTGAGAAAAACCGGGAGTTGTCGCGTGTGGAAATCAACCAGGTTCTTGTCCGTCTTGGCATTCCGAGGGATAAACCCATCCTGTTGCAGTTGGCGCGCTACGAGCGGTTCAAGGATCCGGTGGGGGCGATCAAGGTTTATCGATTGATCAAAAAACACCACGATTGCCGTCTGATCCTGGCCGGGGCCGGTGTGACGCACGATCCGGAAGGTGAAATGGTGTTAGCAGAGGTCCTGGAAGCGGCCGGAGGTGATCCGGATATCCATGTGCTGCAATTGCCTCCCGAGGCAGATTTTGAAATCAACGCCCTCCAACGGGCTGCTACGATCGTCCTTCAGAAATCCATCAAGGAGGGGTTTGGCGTCGCGGTGTCCGAGGCCATGTGGAAGGGGAAGCCCGTAATTGGAAGCAAAGCTGGCGGCATTGCGGCCCAGATCGTGGACGGGGTGACAGGGTACACGGTTCATTCCGTTGAGGGAGCGGCGTTCAGAGGCAGATATCTTTTGAACAACCCCGGTGTTATCCAACGCATGGGCGGCGCGGCGCGGGAGCATGTCAGGAGAAACTTTCTGGTCACACGCCATTTGATCGATTACCTGACGCTGGTGAAGCTGTTCGCGAACCGGTGACAGAGCAGATCGGGCGTGCGCACGGAACACCGGGAGCTTCGGACCGTCGCATCAGAGAAAGGAATCCGTGACGCAAGTGACGACGTGGGAGCAGGTGCGGGAACAATGTCCCGACGTCAGCAAGGTCGATCTCCTCGTCGGCGTACCGACGTTCGATCATGCATCGACGGTGGAGCCGGTGATGAAGGCGATTGTCGCTGGACTCGAGGCCTCGTTTTCCCATGCGTCGATCTTGCTCGTCAATGCCGATGCCGGATCACAGGATGGAACGCCAGAGATGGTCAAGGGGGCGGTCGGAGGTCCGCTCCCCGTCGCCCTGGTCCAGCATGTCACGGGCAGCATGTTCTCGAACCCCTTCGCCCACCTTCGATTGTCGGAATCGGGGGTGCCGGCACGAGAGCATGCGTTCCGTGCGTTCTTTACGATCGCAGAGGAGTTGCAGGCGAAGGCCTGTATCGTCATCGACGCCAATCTCCGATCGGTCACACCAGAATGGATCGAACGATTGGCGCGGCCGGTGCTGGAGAAAGAGGCTGACTATGTCGCGCCGCTGTTTCAGCGCCAGCGATATGAGGGCAGTCTGACTAACAGCCTCATTGCGCCTTTGACCCGCGCGCTTTATGGAAAGCGAATCGCCTGTCAGACTGGCGGCGGGTATGGGTTTTCCGGAAAACTGGCGAGTCTGTATTTGCAAAGGGATGTCTGGGAAGGAGATGCCGCTCGCTTCGGAATCGACAGTTGGCTGACCACCGTCGCGGTCGCTGAAGGGAGCAATGTATGGCAGGCATTCCTCGGAACCAAGGTTCAGGACACGAAGGCGAGCGGATTGGACGTTTCGACGGTACTAGCGCAAGCGGTCGGAGCCTCGTACCATTATATGGAGCGCTATCAAGACGTATGGGAAAAACAAATGGGGTCGAGTCCGGTTCCAACGAGTGGTCCGTCGTACGAGCTTGGATCTGAGTCCGTCGTGATCAATGTCGAGCGGATGGTGAAGGGGTTTCGTCAAGGGCTGCGGGATTTGCTTCCAATCTGGGAAATGATTCTCGCCCCCGAGACGTTAGCCGGTATTCTCCCGCTGGGGTTGGTGGATGAGGACGGGTTCCGCTTCCCCATCCCGCTCTGGGTTCAGATCATCTATGACTTTGCATTGGCGTATCGCGACAAGGTTATCCATCGAGAGCACCTACTCAAGTCGCTCACCCCGCTGTATCTCGGGCGTACCGCGTCGCTGGTGCTTGAGACGAAAGATGGCGGGCCCGACGAGATCGAACGGACGATCGAACAAGTCTGTGAGTGGTTTGAGCTTTTGAAGCCCTACCTGGTTGGGCGATGGAGGTTCCAATGAGTGAAATGTGGCAGGAGGCAATGATTGAGGGCTTTCGAGAGACGATGAAACGAATCGGGCTCTTCTTACCGAAGCTCACGGCGCTGCTGACGTTTCTGGTCCTGGGCCTGGCAATCGGATGGCTCGTGAAGGTACTGCTCTTGCGCACGTTGAAGACGTTTCGCTTCGATCAGTTGTGCGAGCGGTTGGGGGTGACGCCTGCCCTGGGAAAAGCCGGGATGAAGCAGCCGGTCTCTCACATGATCGGCCGGCTCTCCTTTTGGATCGTGTTCCTGCTCTTTACGTTCATGGGTATCGATGCACTGGATCTTCCGGCCACCGCCAATCTCATGAATGTGATCCTTGGATTCTTGCCTCAAGTGCTCGCCGCCATTCTCGTCGCCCTGATCGGAGCTCTTCTCGCGAACTTTAGCGGTGAGGCGACGCTGATCGCTGCGGTCAATGCGCAGATTGAGGAAGCCCAGCTCATCGCGAACCTGATCCGATGGGGCGTTCTTCTCTTTACAGCCGCGATGGTCTTGACGCAGTTGGGAATTGCCAAGGAAATCGTCGTTGCCGCGTTCTCCATCACCTTCGGTGGAATCGTATTGGCGTTGGCTATCGCGCTCGGCTTGGGAGGACGCACGATCGCCAAGGAGGCCCTGGAACGGCGGCTGCGCCGGAGGACGACGGTCGACGAGGTGTC
This sequence comes from Nitrospira sp., assembly GCA_035455145.1. GTDB lineage: Bacteria > Nitrospirota > Nitrospiria > Nitrospirales > Nitrospiraceae > Nitrospira_C. The sequence continues at coordinate 10,935 of DATIFR010000112.1, read as the reverse complement.
GCACATCTAGATCGACACACGCGTGAACAGGACCGGGAAGGAAGCGCGGATTGCATGATCGATGAATACGGCAGACAGCGGGTTGTCGTCGAGCGGGTGCGGCCGGAGATTGACGGTGGGAGATTCCCCATCAAGCGGACGGTCGGCGAAGACGTTGTCGTCGAAGCAGATGTCTTCGCCGACGGGCACGACGCCCTCTCGGTCCTGCTCCAGTATCGCCACGAGGCAGACCAGCAATGGATGGACGTTCCGATGGAGTTCCTTGGAAACGACCGCTGGCGCGCCTCGTTTCCAGTGACCACAGTAGGACGGTATCGATACACCGTGACCGGCTGGGTCGATCACTTTGTCACATGGCGCCGAGACCTCATCAAGAAAATAGATGGCGGACAGGATGTCCAGGTTGATGTCCTCATCGGCGCCAAGCTGATAGATGAGGCGGTCGGGCGGGCCACGAAGGAAGACGGTCGAAAGCTCGCCATATGGGTAACAGAACTCCGGTCCGCAGCTACCCCGGAGTCGCACCGCATCCGCGTGACATTGAGCCCAGAGGTCGCGACCTTGATGGCGAAGTACCCGGATCGGCGCTTCGCAACGATGTACGATCGAGAACTCGCTGTTGTCGTGGATCGAGAGAAGGCCCGCTTCAGTGCCTGGTACGAGATGTTCCCGCGCTCATGCAGCCCCAAGGCCGGCCAACATGGCACCTTCAAAGACTGCGAAGCACGCCTGCCTTATATTGCGTCGATGGCATTTGACGTATTGTATTTACCTCCAATTCATCCAATTGGGCGGACACATCGGAAGGGAAAGAACAATGCGCCTACCTGTGGTGCCGCGGATCCGGGCAGCCCTTGGGCCATCGGCGCTCTGGAGGGAGGACATACATCGGTTCATCCTCAGTTGGGAACCCTCCAGGACTTTCAGCAATTGATGCAACAGGCACGCAGCTATGGCATCGAGATCGCCATGGACATCGCGTTTCAATGCTCGCCAGATCATCCCTACGTGAAGGAGCATCGTGAGTGGTTCCGGATCAGGCCGGACGGCACGGTGCAGTATGCGGAGAATCCTCCAAAGAAATATCAAGACATCTTTCCCCTTGAGTTCGAGACGGACCAGTGGCGTGAACTGTGGGATGAATTGAAGAACGTCATCGACTATTGGATCGGGGAGGGTGTGCGGATTTTCCGCGTGGACAATCCGCACACGAAGCCCTTCGCATTATGGGAATGGCTCATCAGGGAGGTGAAACAAACACACCCGGATGTCCTCTTTCTCTCAGAAGCATTCACACGGCCGAAGGTGATGTATCGCCTGGCGAAACTCGGTTTCACACAGTCCTACAATTATTTTCCGTGGCGGAATACGAAGTCGCAGCTCATGCAGTATTTCACAGAACTGACTCAGACAGAGGTACGGGAATTTCTGCGACCGAGCCTCTGGCCCAACACCCCGGATATTCTGACAGAGCATCTGCAGCATGGGGGACGCCCTGCATTCATGTCTCGGTTGGTGTTAGCGGCAACGCTCGGAGCCAGTTATGGCATCTATGGTCCGGCATTCGAACTGCAGGAGAATCTTCCGCGCGAGGCGGGAGGCGAGGAATATTTGAATTCGGAGAAATATGAGCTCAAGCAGTGGGATCTCGATCGGCCGGACAGTCTGAGGGAATTTATCGGCTGCGTGAATCGTATCCGGCGCGAAAATCCCGCGCTCCAGAGCGACTGGAGTCTCTGTTTTCACGAGATCGCGAACGAAAGCTTAGTTTCTTATAGCAAGCGCACGTCAGACGGGTCCAACATTATTCTCGTCGTCGTCAACCTGAGTCCCCACCATGTTCATTCGGGGTGGCTGGAATTGGATCTTGGAAGTTTGGGGCTCGATGCGGAGCATCCTTTCCAAATGCACGATCTGCTGACGAACGCGCATTACTTGTGGCAGGGGCCCAGGAACTACATTGAGGTCGACCCTCTTTCGGCTCCGGCGCATATTTTCCGTATACGGCGGCGAATTCATACGGAACGCGACTTCGACTATTACCTCTAGTGGCTCGATCGATTCAAAGGAGCGCAGAGGCATGCTGACCGCCAGCCAAGACTGGTTGCATCTCTTCGAGAGAGAAACCGTGGAGTGCCTGATCAGGATGCTGCCGAGCGTCCTTCGGACACGGCGCTGGTTCGGGGGAAAAGGCCGTCGTATCGAGGCGGCCCGGATGGTCGAATCTATCGCAATTCCGTCCGGCTCGACGACGACGATGCTCCTGTTGATTCAGGTCGAGTACGGAGATGGCGGTTTCGAGACATACACGCTACCAGTAACGGCGGCGTTCGGGGAAGAGGAAGAACGTATCCAGCAGGATTTTCCGCAGGCCGTCATTGCGCCGGTTGCGGTTCAGAGAAACGACCGGGAAGAGACCGGGCTATTGTACGATGCCCTCTGGAATCGCGACGCCGCACTCGCGCTTCTGCAGGCGATCAGTCAGGAATCGCAGTTCAAGGGGACCGCTGGTTCTCTCAACGCCTCATCCACGAATGCCTTTGCAGATCTCATATCAGCCGGAACCTTACCGGAACCAGCTGTAATGAAGGCGGAGCAGAGCAATACATCGGTGGCCTATGACAATCATGTCATTCTGAAGCTGTACCGGCGTTTAGAACGAGGGATGAATCCGGATCTCGAAATTGGGCGCGTGCTGACCCGTATGCAATTCCCGTACACTCCACCGATTGCCGGGGCACTCGAGTACCACTGCGGCACCGGCGAGCCGGTCACGCTGGCGCTTCTGCAAAAATTCGTTTCCAACGACGGCGACGCATGGCGGTATAGCCTTGAGGCGGTGAATCAATTTTTGGTCCGAATCATAGGAGAACACCTTCGGGACGAACCGCCTCCCCAGACCGGATTTCCGCCCCTGGAACTGGCACGGCAGGAATATTCTCCCGTGGCGCGTCAATTGATTGGGCCGTACCTGGAGTCGGCTGAACGATTGGGCCGACAGACGGCCGAACTTCACGTGGCACTCAGCCAGGTGGTCAATGATCCTGCCTTTGCCCCGGAGCCTTTCACGAAGGAATACCGACAGGCGCGATATGACTACATGGTGCGGAGCACGGCGGGAACCTTAGCCCTCCTGGAGGAGCGCATGGAGGTGCTCTCGACAGTCGGACAGACACAGGCGCGCCGTCTCTTGAACCTCAAACCAGCGCTCGAACGAACTTTCCATGCATTCAGAGACCTCGAATCGCCGATTTCCCGCATACGCTGTCACGGCGATTATCACCTGGGGCAGGTGTTGTGCACCGGAGCCGATTTCGTGATTACCGACTTCGAGGGAGAGCCGGCTCGTTCATTGGCCGAGCGCCGGATGAAGCATCCCGCCATGGTGGATGTCGCTGGGATGGCCCGGTCATTTCACTATGCTCCCTTTGCATTCTTTGAAGGGAAACGGGCAGGCATCGTCACAGCCTCGCAAGAGAATCCCCGCCACAGCGCTCTGTGGGCCCGTTTCTGGTCTGACTGGGCCAACGCCGCATTCTTGAAAGGTTATCTCAACATTGCGACCGGCGCACGATTCTGGCCGCGCGACGACGAGGATATTCGCCTCTTGTTCGATGCGTTTCTCGTCGAGAAAGCCATGTATGAGCTGGGGTACGAACTGAATAACCGGCCCGATTGGGCGGAGATTCCGCTCCACGGTCTCGTGGAGATTTTGGAAATCAAAGGTTAGGGCACTTTGCGATGGGGCGCGAGCCAGCTGGAGTGTTCAACTGGTTCGAACTGAGGAATTGTCACAGCTTGCATCAGTTGCATGAATGAGGTGACACGATGCCGAAAACACCGAGTGCGACAAAGAAGGCCGATGATATGTCCTTGTTCAGCAAAGATGACCTGTATCTCTTTAATGAAGGGACGCACTTCCACCTCTACGACAAGTTAGGAGCCCACCCCGCTCGGAAGGATGGCACAAGTGGAACGTATTTCTCTGTCTGGGCACCGAATGCAGAGGAAGTTTCCGTCACCGGCCTCTTCAACGATTGGAAACCTGGCGTGCATCCCTTGCACCAGCGTGAGCAATCAGGAATCTGGGAGGGCTTTCTGCCCAGCGTGGAGAAAGGCGCGTTGTACAAGTATCACATCCGCTCGCGCTTCGATGTGTACCAGGCCGAGAAGACGGATCCGTTTGCCATCTTCAACGAGATTCCCCCTAAGACGGCTTCGATCGTATGGGACTGCGAGTACGATTGGCGAGATGACGAGTGGAGGAAGATGCGACGTTCCCGCAATGCGCTCGACGCGCCGATTTCAATCTATGAGATGCACCTCGGTTCCTGGAAGCGAGTGCCGGATGAAGACAACCGCTCGTGGAGTTACCGAGAACTGGCCGCCGTGCTGCCGCAGTACCTCCAAGACCTGAATTTTACACACGTGGAATTCTTGCCAATCATGGACCATCCGTTTTTCGGGTCTTGGGGCTATCAGACGACGGGGTATTTCGCGCCATCCGGCTATTACGGTACGCCGCAGGACTTGATGTACCTGATCGACGAACTCCACCGTCACGGGATCGGCGTGATCCTCGACTGGGTCCCGTCACATTTCCCGACGGACGGACATGGATTAAGTTACTTCGATGGGACGCATCTCTACGAGCATGCCGATCCGCGACAAGGATACCATCCCGATTGGCAGACCTACATCTTCAACTATGGGCGAAACGAAGTACGAAGTTTTCTCATCAGCAGCGCCCTGTTCTGGCTGGACAAGTACCACGTCGATGGACTCCGCGTTGACGCGGTCGCGTCGATGCTGTGTTTGGATTACTCGCGCAAGGAAGGGGAGTGGATCCCGAACCAGTACGGAGGACGCGAAAACCTCGAGGCCATTGGGTTCTTACGCCGGTTGAACGAGGAGGTCTACAAGCGCTTTCCGGACGTGCAAACGATTGCCGAGGAGTCCACCGCTTGGCCGATGGTCTCGAGGCCAACCTACCTCGGCGGACTTGGTTTCGGTCTCAAATGGGACATGGGATGGATGCATGATACGCTGGACTATATGAGCCAGGATCCCTATTTCCGAAGGTACCATCACAACAAGCTCACGTTCCGAATGCTCTATGCATTCCACGAAAACTTTGTCCTGCCGCTCTCGCATGATGAAGTTGTTTACGGGAAAGGATCTTTGCTCGGAAAGATGCCCGGCGACGAGTGGCAAAAGTTTGCCAACCTCCGGCTCCTGTTCGGATACATGTATGCGCAAGCTGCAAAGAAGTTGCTTTTCATGGGCAGTGAAATCGGCCAATGGAGCGAATGGGCGCACGACCGTACTATAGAGTGGCATTTGTTGGAATATGCTTCGCACCGCGGGCTCGAGCGTTGGGTGGCGGACTTGAATCGGCTGTATCGTGATGAACCGGCTCTCCACGAACGCGACCTGGACCCCGCCGGCTTCGAATGGATCGATTGTAATGATGCCGAGTCGAGTGTGATCAGCCTGCTGCGCAAAGGGAAATCTGCTGACGAGATCATGCTCGCCGCTTGCAATTTCACGCCCGTACCACGACCGAACTACCGCATCGGCGCTCCGTGCGGTGGATTCTGGAAAGAAGTCCTGAACAGCGACGCGACCTGCTATGGCGGCGGGGGCTGGGGGAATATGGGCGGGGTAGAAGCGGTTCCTATTTCCCTGCACGGCCGCTCACATTCTCTTACCCTGACACTGCCACCGCTTGCCGCAATGTTTTTCAAATGGGTACGGTGAGCACCGTGAGCGGACGGCCTTAGACTCGGGTACGATAGGGAATCGATGCTAAAACCAGCGGGTGGCCCTCTGCTTTTCTCTCGTATCGTGATTGATCAACTGCAACGCGTGCAATTGCATGCCAAATAGTCCCTCGCGATGTCGAGACTATAGCGGCGCTCGTTAAGACAGGCGCACTAGAAGACCCTCGTTGGGACCCAGCTGGATACGACCGGGATTCCACAAGGCGTTACCGGCATCGGGATCCGTCGAGATCAACACGCGGCCATGTGAAGAACCAGCGGGCAAGGTGAATTCACACGCCCGTTCCACAAAATTGACGGCGACCAGCATCCTGTCGATTGTGCCCTCCTCAGTGCGCGCCTCCCGCTGGTAGAGGAGACAGTCACGGGGGCTTCCTTCTATAAGCCGGCATTCTCCTCGACTCAACGCCGGAGATATTCGGCGGAGCTCGAGTAGCCGCCGGTACAAACACCAGAGCGAGCGCGGATCACTCGCCTCCCGAGCGACGTTGAGTTGCGGATAGTCCTGCGCGACGGGGAGCCAGGGCCGGCCGGACGTGAACCCGGCTTGGCACGTGGTATCCCATTGCATCGGTGTGCGCGCCGGATCGCGTCCGGGGCGGAAGGGCCAGAAGTGCTTGGTATAGGGATCGCGCAAGTCCCGGTATCGGAGCTTTCCATTCCGCATGCCGAGCTCTTCGCCGTAATATAAAAATGGGGTCCCGGGCAGGCTGAGCAATAACAGTGCGGCCGCTCTCGCTCGGGCCTGGGCATCCCCGCCGGCACCATACCGGTCGATGTGACGCGGCTGATCGTGATTGCTGAACACGATCGATGGCCACCCTCCTTTCGGAATGGCGGGCACGTGTTCTGACAGGAACCGACGAAAGCGGTCGGCCTGCCAGGGTGACTTCATCAAACGAAAATCGAACACCAGATGTAGCTCGTCGTTGCCATGCCCGTAAAACGAGGCGGGTCCGCCCGCCGTGTCGGCCGCCGCTTCGCCAATCAAGACGACGTCAGGATAGGCCGAGACGACATGACGCAACTCCTGCATGATCTGATGCACCATGGGCTGATCCCGGTCGTAGAGGTGATGCTGCCTGGTATAGCCACGCAACCCGAAGCGAAACGGGTTGTTCGGCCATCGCATGTCTTTGCCCAGCCAATTGATGGCGTCAAGGCGAAAGCCATCGACACCTCGGTCGAGCCAGAAGCGGACGACGTCCCACATGGCGGCCCGCACGGAGGGATGCTGCCAGTTCAGATCCGGTTGTTCTTTCAAAAAAGAGTGGAGATAGTACTGCCGGCGGCTGGGATCCCAGGTCCAGGAGGATCCGCCGAAGCGGGCGTTCCAGTTGCTCGGTCGACGCCCAAACGTCTTGCTGTCCGCCCAGCAGTACCAGTTACCTGTGGGCGAGTGGCGTGAGGCGCGTGATTCCAGAAACCATCTATGCTGATCGGAGGTGTGGTTAAGGACGAGATCCATGATCACGCGGATCCCGCGACGGTGCGCGTCGCGGAGGAGCTCGTCGAAGTCGGTCAGCGCTCCGAACCGCGGGTCGATGTTGCAATAATCAGCCACGTCATAGCCGAAATCCCGCATAGGAGAGGAATAGATGGGAGACAGCCAGATCGCATCCACTCCGAGTGAAGCGGAAGTCCCATCCCGGAGATAATCCAGCCTGGACCGGATGCCACGCAGATCACCAACGCCGTCGCCATTTGAGTCCTGAAAACTCCAAGGATATATTTGATAAAAGACCGCGGATTGCCACCAGGGGAACGTTGCAGGGCAGGATGCATCAACCATATCGAGCAGAAACGTAGCGGTTGACAGGGTCAAATTCAAGCAGGAAACGGGGCCATACGTTCTCAACATCACTGAAGCCAATGAAACCAGCAATGTGTGGTCCCCGCCTGTGACGTTGAGGCTGGCAAATAATTCTCACTGGATCTTTAAGGGTCTCGGGGACTCGATGGAACTTGCGAGCAATGGGAGTCGCCGCGCAGTGGTCGCGTGGCCGACCGAAGAGGGCGAAGAGGGCATTGATGGCCGATGGATTGATTTGCTCCAGTAAAAGTTCAGCAGCTAGGATCAGGAGCTAACCCGCTTAAGGTCGTATACACGGCATCAGGGGGCATTGCCATGGGTTGTGGTGATTGTGCTCGATTTGTGCTGAAGCCCACCTCAATCCAGCCCACTCAGCCCTACTGCAGCCAAAGTTTGCATTTTTCAAAAGCCTTGGCCCCAGTTGGCTTGAGTGAGATCCAGTAGGCCTAAGTAGGGTCACAATCGCGCTTTCCTAATTGCTGTTCCTACGGCCTAGAAAGGAAAGGTGTCGGGAACCGTTTCGTCTCGTCCGGGCCCAGCGAGACCGATCAGGCCGCCTTGACACCGGAGATCACAGGTTGGGGAGGGGAGAATTAGGCAATGTGAAAACTCGCGACTCATCGGTGTGAAAATCCTTGTTTAGAATGCCAAGGAGGCTAGTCGATTTCTCAAGGATTTTCCCCCATACTAACGTCGGTTCAAAAAGTAATGGTTCTGAACTTTCCGACATGAGAGAGGTGCAAGATGGCGAGCTATCTGAGCCGAAGCTGTGCGCGTGTCTGCGTGGTCACACTGCTGTTGGCCACTGTGGCTGCGCATGCAGGAGATAAGTCATCGCAGCCTTCGACGGCACAACAACAGCGGATCGAAATCGTCATCCAGGACAAGACGTTCTTCCTGGCGAACGCGGTCCCCATCCAAGTCGGGCAGTCCATCGAAATCATCGTGCGCAATGAAGATCAAGTCCGCCATGGATTTGCCTCCGCGAGTCTCTCAGGCCTCTTGGTCTCTGGAGAAGACGACCAGATTGTGATGTATGGGAAAGGGGTGGAGGGGTTCTACGTGAATCCGGGCAAGACATTGATCATCCGAATCGACGCCGAGCGGCCAGGCAGTATGCCGTTCCATTGCGATCTTCATGAACACATGAAGGGCGAACTGTACGTGCTCGAGGTTCCCACTGCCTAGTTCCAAAAAGAAATATTTTCGTACGGGCGATGGATTAGCAATCGCTTTACAGGTGAGGCAAAGTAGTACGAGGCTCACTTGTCTGGTTGCGGCTGGGCATCGCCACGGCAGCTCGACCTAACCGTCCTGGTACCGGGAATATATCGGGGGAAGACCCCAACGCTTGCCGATTGTCCTCAGACTCTTTCCCCGTTTCAAACCGTTCTCTTAATATCACGTTGCCATTGTGCCCTCTATACACCAGCTCGTCAGTATCGAAATCATATTCCGGTATTTCAGGATTGTCCCATCTCTGCATGAAGTACTGGTAAAACAAGCTATAGAAGCCATGGTCATTAAGGTTGTGCTGGAACAGATATTGCGGCATCGTTTGCACGTCCAGATCGGTGTGATAATGCTTTAGCCAAAGATGATCACCGAGGATGGTGAGTTTGACGAGCGGTGGATCCGAATAGAGCTTGAGTTTGACGGCTTTCCCAGTTGCCTTGAGCCTCTTTAGCAATGTGATGCTTTCCCTGACCTCCGTTCGAAACTTCTCAAGAGTAAAATGGGGATGGAGGACCGCATCGATGCGACTTGTCGCTTGCTGGCTATACGGATTCACAAGCAGTATGTGGGCTCCCAGACACTTTTTCAGTACCGTATGGAGATCACCCTCTTGGTCAACAAAGGTTCCATAGCCAGTTGACCCAATCAACATGACAGTTCTTCCCGTTCCCTGCTTTTCCTTTAACTTTCTGATCCTCTTCTGAGCGCTGAGTTTTCGCCAAGAGAAAAAAGCGGTCAAGCCAGCACTAGTTGCCGTGTTAGCGAGAATCCGGTCCCGAAAGCTTCTATGAAGATAGTTAATGGAGACGATCAGAAAAATCGCCATCGTCACTTCCACGGCGATGAGATAGACTTTATCATTCTCCACCCGAGACCACTGAGTAAGGAAACTCCTCGCAACTGTGGGTAGAGACAGGGCTATCCCTGCACTCAGTGCCACCACGACGATGTGGTAGAGAATCCCTGCCGTGCCATGCATGAAATTTCGGACAATTAACAGTTTGTCTCTCAACATCGAGTCACCTCTTCCCGTGTTCCCAATACAATAAACACCATGGTTCCTCAGCTGGGCCGATCGTGCGTTGCCCCATTTCCCAGCAAGATGTTCGATCGGTTCTATAAAAATAAACCCGCTGCGACTCCTGCCGGTTTCAAAGTCAGGAGTTGGTCGGTTCCCGGCTAATTTAGGGGGCAGCTACGCGATTCGCTGTGAGAATATTAGCGAGCGCTTAAGCAATGATCAGTTCTAACTGCAAGATCTACACCATAGGCTGCACATGCAGCGATGTCAACGCACCTAATCTCGCCTGGCACGATGGATTGTTATTCATCTAGGCTTGACCTCGGTCTCCAGAGGGCACAACGCAGGGGACTGAGCGTCAAGCAAGAAGGCCATACGCGTGATCGTACTCCGTTGATCGACTCTCTGTGTTGTTAAAGCGACTCTCTGTGTTGTTAAAGAGTTAGAAGGGTGAAAAATTTTGAGGTCTTGATGTGTTCGCCACCCAAGAAACCCAACTGCGAGAATCAGCGAATATCTACCCAGTGCACGACAAAAACATGACCGCATGACGCACTCCAAAACAGTTCTTATTGATCACCTGATGTGATGGATGAAAGTCCGTCATATTTCATCAGTTATTTCTGATTTGGACGCAAGGATTCTGCACCATACAGATCGCACTCTCATTTAAGGTCTTGTGTCTATGGGAGAGGCTGATGTGGCCAAGCACTCGTACAGGAACAAGCTAAATGCGATCGAGAAATGCCGTCATTGCATTCAGCACCGGTGTCTGACCTTGGTCCTGGAGATGCAGAAGATGACCAACTCCGTCGATCGGGGCGAATCGCGCATTGCTGAAATTCTGTCGCAGCCAGGAAATTTCGTCATCTGTCATCACCGCGCCGAGCTTAGGTTCCCCCCATAGGAACAGAACAGGACAATCGATCTTCGCCAAGATTTGTTTGTAGTCATACCCTTTAGTGAAGCTCTCGAAATCGTGTAGCAGCACATTGAAGAAGGTGGGATCGAGCTGCCACAGACAGCCGGCGAAGAATAAGATCCATCCGCTGGTTATGCCGGGATAATCTTTGTATGCTTCG